>JAZOSA010000028.1:0-39775 GCA_045656905.1 Bacteroidales bacterium | reverse complement strand
TGTCCCATATTGTGTGTCACAATTAATATTGTTACTTCTTTTTGCAGTTCTAACAATAATTCTTCAATATGTTTTGTCGCGATAGGGTCGAGGGCGGAAGTTGGTTCGTCCATCAGAAGTACGTCTGGCTTCATTGCCAAGGCGCGTGCAATACATAAACGCTGCTGTTGGCCGCCAGAGAGGAAAGTACCTTTCTTATTCAAAACATCTTTCACTTCGTCCCAAAGAGCTACATTTTTCAGACAACGTTCCACTGTCGCGTCTTTTTCTGATTTGGATAAATTGATGCCGTTTAAGGTAAATCCTGATAAAACGTTGTCATATATGCTCATCGTTGGAAATGGGGCAGGGCGTTGGAATACCATCCCGACTCTACGACGTACGTCGATAGGTTCCATTGCAAGTATGTTTTCTCCATTCAGCAATATTTCTCCATTGACATGTATGTTCTGATAGAGGTTGTGCATGAGATTTGCTGCACGAAGCAATGTCGATTTTCCGCAGCCCGAAGGTCCCATGATGGCAGTGATGGTGTTTCTTTCAATGGCGGCTGATACGTATTTCACAGCCATGGTTTGTTTGGTGTAAGAGACACAAGTGTTCTTGAATTCTAATATCGGTGTTTTTATTGATTCCATTTCTTTGCAAAATATTTAGCTAATATGTTTAATGATAATACGAATAATAAAAGGAATAATGAGGCTCCCCAGATGAGGTTTTGAAGGTTTGGGTCGTTGAAAAACTCCCATATCAAAAGTGGTACTGCTGATATTGGCTTGTCGATGGAGAAGCGTATGAGTGAGCATCCTAATGCTGTGAACATCAGCGGTGCTGTTTCTCCGATTACGCGAGAGATGGCGAGCAGAACTCCGGTGAAGATGCCTCCGAAAGCAGCAGGAAGTTGTACTTTCAGCATCACTCTTGCCTTGTTGCCTCCTAATGCCAGACCTGCTTCTTTTAATGATGCAGGGAGTATTTTTAATGTCTCTTCGGTGGAACGAATTATAAGCGGTAACATCATGATGAAAAGTGCTACGCTGCCAGCTATTGCTGAGTAGCCTTTCATCGGAACGACCACCCATATATATGTTATGATTCCGATGATGACAGATGGCGTGCCTTGCAATAAGTCGGTGAGGAAACTTACTGTTTTTGCAAAACGGTTCTTGTCGTTTTCTGCGAGGAATGCTCCGCATAATATTCCGATAGGCACGGCGAATACTACTGCCATTCCTAGCATTATCATAGTTCCGATGATGCCGTTGGCAATACCTCCTGGTATGGGTTCTCCTGCTTCAATGGCTTTCATCGCCTTGTATGCCGTCGGCGTTGGCTCGGTGAAGAACGACCATGTGAGCTGGTCGTAGCCTCTGAAGAACACTTCTCCTAAGATGGCAATCAAAGGCACGGCGGTAAGTGTCGCGAGTAGACATACAGTCCATAGCATGAACTTGTCTTGCGCTAATCTTTTCTTTATTTTTAAATGTGTCATAATTACGATATTCTTGCACGTTTGATAATCATTTTTCCAATCATATTTATCACTGCTGTTATCAAGAAAAGTATGAGTCCTATTGCAATGAGTGATGATAGTCGGAGTCCGTCGGCTTCACCGAATTGGTTCGCGATGATAGACGCCATGGAGTTGCCTGTAGATGTTATTGATTCTGGAATGTTGTTGGTGTTGCCGATGAGCATCGTTACTGTCATCGTTTCTCCTAATGCTCGTCCTATGGCTAAAATATACGAAGAGAATATTCCTGAGCCTGCTACTGGAAATATGATTTTTCTTATGACCTCGGCGCGTGTCGCACCCAGGCTGTATGCTCCTTCTTTCAAGTCGTTGGGAACCATCTTGATGAACTCTGTGCTGAGCGATGCTGCGTAAGGAACAATCATGATGGCTAAGACTAATGATGCTGTCAAAATGCCTGAGCCTTGTGGTGATATGTTGAGCGCCATGATGATAGGACGTAAGGTGTAGAATCCCCAAAGTCCATATATGATTGACGGGATACCTGCTAATAAGTCTGTTACGGTGCTTAATACAGCGGCGATTTTTGTGCCTTTGAAATATTCTCCAACGAATAATGCGACAGGCAATGAGAATGGGATACAGAAGATGAGTGCTAACAATGTCGTCATCAATGTTCCAGTGATGAATGGAAGCGCTCCGTATTGTTCTGCACCTTCGGTATAACTCCATTCTGATGAAGTGAGAAATTTGAAGAAGCCGAAATGTTCGAAGGCTTCGTATGCGTCAGTGACGAGGGCGTAAACGATGCCCCCGCACACTATTGGCATAATCAATGCTGTCACAAACAATATCGCTTTATATATTTTATCGTTCATGATGATTATTGTAATATTGCTTCACCGTTGTAAGTTACAGTCTTTAAGTTAGCAAGGCTTATCTCTTTTGCCTTTGTTGGAAGTGGAGCGTAGTGAACGAAGGCTGTGATTTTCTGTGCTTCGTCGGAGAGGATGTATTGTATCAGGTCGAGGGTTGCCATGGCTTGTTCCTTGCTGCGGTCTGAGTAGTTTTGTTCTTTGTAGATAATCATCCATGTGAATGTTGAGATTGGATATGCACCTTTGGCAGCAGAGTTGGTTATTGAAGTGCGAGTGTCAGCTGGAATGTTGCCCGATGCTGCGGCAGAGATGCTTGCTGATGATGGTGCTACGAATTCTCCGTCTTGGTTTTGGATTTTAGCATAAGCTATCTTTTGTGCGAAAGCATATTCAGAACCTACATAGCCGATTGAGTTTCTGGTTTGTTTTATCACGCTCGCCACTCCAGGATTGCCTTTGGCGGCTTGACCAACAGGGAAGTTGACTGACTTTCCTGCTCCGAATTTTGAAGCCCACATCTGGCTGACTTTAGTGAGATAATCTGTGAACACGAATGTAGTGCCTGAACCGTCAGAACGGAAGACTGGTATGATGGCTTCGTTAGGAAGTAAAGCTTGTGGGTTCAAGGACTTGATACGTTCGTCGTTCCACATTTTAATATTTCCTGCGAAAATATCAGCGATTATTTCACCTGTGAGTCTTAGTTCTTCAACGCCTTCGAGGTTGTAAGCTAATACTACTGCACCCATACATGTTGGGATATGAATTACAGGATTCATATCTGCCATTTCCTTGTCTGTCAAGAAAGCGTCGCTGCCTGCGAAGTCGACGATTTTGTCGCGTAAGTTACGGACACCGCCGCCGGAACCGATGCCTCCGTAAGCTACTGCATCGCCCTTTGTCTCTGCAAATTGTTCAAATACTGCATTATAAAATGGGAGTGGGAATGTTGCTCCTGCGCCTGAAAGTTCTTGTGCCTTACGACTGTTGTCGTTTGTGTTGCTGCCGCATGATGCCAATATGATGGCAAATGTTAATGTGACGATTGATAATAAGATCTTTTTCATAATTTTAATTTTAAAATAATTTTTGGTTAATAATTTTTATGTTAATATGTTTTTATAATCCGAAGTAACAGTTGATGAATGCTGCGTATGTGTTGTCGGAACCTTCAGCTTTAGGCATCGCCATTCTGAAGTTTGGAGCGAGTTTTACGTATTTTCCTAGTTTGAATTGTGCACCGACAATTGCAGTTTGTTCGTCTTTAGCGATGTTCCATTCGTCGTTAGAATATAAGTCGTCGAAACGTGCATAAACTTCTGTGTTCTTCGCGACTTTCATCGAGGCAAATACAGAATATCCGTATTGGTCGTTGCCTTTTTTGTATGAGGCGTTCATCATGTGATTGTATTCTGCGCCAACAGTGAATCTGTCGTTTTTGTAGCCAGCGAAAGCTGCTATATTAATAATGTCTTCTTTGTTTTCTTCTGCGCTGGCGTTCAGACCTCCGTACAAACGAATCTGAAATCCTTTGACTGGAGTGAGTGTTAGACCTAAACCATAATTCAATCCGTTGTCTTTCTGTATTTTCTTATATCCTTCGCCGTTGACAACGATAGCGTCGGCTGAAATCCAATCGGCGAATTTGTAAGCGACAGACAAACCTAAGTCAGCGCTGCTTCCAAACTTGTATTGGTCTTGGAATGATTTCATGATGTAACGGTAGCCCCAGAATTTTTCTTGGAAGTTGAATTGCGTTGTTGAGATGAGACCTCCGTTTAATGTCATATTGCCTTTCTTCCATGATAACATCGCATTTTTGATGTAGGCGATACGTTGCATGTCGGAGACGTCGCTAGACTTGCCGATGTCCATCACACTTTTAACGGTAAGTCCGTTGCCTAATTTGTATTCGTATCCTAAATATGTGCGTTCAAGTTCGAAACCTCTGCTGTTGTCAGCGCCGAAATTGACGTTGAAGTTGCCGAATGTTTGTACGATGGCTTTACCTTTAGGTTCTTCAATTTTAACATCTTGTGCCTTTGCACTGATACCGATGCAGGCTAAAAGAGCTGCTGTAATTAAATTTTTTCTTTTCATCTTTTTAATTTTTAGTTGTTAGTTTAATGTTTGATTTTCGTCTTAATTCTGCCGCAAAAGTATCTGTAAGATGTTTCAAACTTGTTACGAAAAAATTAGAGTTTGGTTAAAGAAATATTTAAGAAAAATTAATTGTTACATTTTTATTAAATCTTGTCATTGCGACATTGACTCTCATATTTTTATTTACTTTTGCAAGAAATATTTTATGAGTATCTAAGGATTTTTATATGCTAATAATGTGTTATAAAAAAGATACGTGAAAATCCTCGAGATACGTGGAGACAAAGAAATTATATGACAACAGAACGTATTTTGATAGTCGATGATGAAGAGACTTTGTGCGAAGTCTTGAAACTGAATCTCGAAAATGAAGGATATGACGTCGACATTGCTTTCAGCGCGGAACAGGCTTTGACGCTTGACCTTAAAAAATATTCTCTTATCCTTCTCGATATTATGATGGGTGAGATAAGCGGAATCAAGATGGCGAAGATGCTGAAGTCGGATGTCACGACTGCCGACATACCTATTATATTTTGCACCGCTCGCGATACGGAAGACGATATGATTATGGGCTTGAATATCGGCGCCGACGATTATATCATGAAACCTTATACTGTCCGTAATGTCATCGCAAGAGTGAAAAGCGTGCTGCGTCGTACTTCTGGACATAAGAGTAATAATGTCGTTCAGAATGATAAACCTAATATATTAAAGGTGGAAGGTTTGCATCTCGATTTGGAATTCAAACGCTGCATCGTCGATGGAGTCGAGGTAAAACTCGCAAGAAAAGAGTTTGAATTGCTGGCATATCTCATCTCGCATCGCGGCAAGATTTGTTCTCGCGAACAGATACTTAACAGAGTGTGGAGCGATGAGGTAGTTGTGCTTGACAGGACAATAGATGTTAACATCACTCGTCTGCGCACCAAGATTGGAAATTACGGTTCTTATATTGTCACACGTTCAGGTTTTGGTTATGGCTTCCGTGATTAAAATATCATATCATAAGCGACTCTTTCTGATGTTGCTCACGTTCTTGTGGTCGATGATTTTGTGTTTCACATTCTTTCAATATTTTCGTGAAAAACATTTTAAATCAGAGCTGGTCAATGCGCAGCTGCAGTTATATAATCACAAACTGCTTACATTCGTTGAAGATGGCTCGCCGTATGAAGATTTTATCGCTTCAGAAGAAAAACCGTTTGACGACTTGCGAATCTCAATCATCGCTACGACGGGTACTGTCATTTTCGACAATACACTTTCTGTCGATTCTCTAGATAATCACAGTCATCGTCCTGAAGTCATCGCCACGATGAAAAACGGTGACGCTTATCATGCTGGACGACAGTCGACAAGCGATGGCCGCGACTATTTCTATTCTGCTACAAGAGGCGACAGGGTGATAGTCAGAACCGCGATACCTTATTCCGATTTGCTTAAAGAATTGCTGAGACCAGACTCTAGTTTCATCTTTGTGATGATTTGCATCAGTCTTGCAATGAGTGTGTTGGTGTTTTTTGCCACAAGGCGTCTAGGCGAAAACATCGAGCGTCTTAACCGTTTCGCGGCTAAGGCAGAGACTGGCGAGAGCTTCGATGAAGAAGAGTCGTTCCCTAACGACGAACTCGGTTCTATATCAAGTCACATAGTGCAGCTTTATGCACAATGGCAGCAGACGATAAAAGACAGAGACATCGCTCATGAGGCGAGACTGCGTGAGGAACAAGAGAAAATCCGTATCAAACAGCAACTTACAAATAACATCAACCACGAATTGAAGACTCCGGTGGCATCAATACAAGTATGCCTCGAGACTTTGCTTTCTGGAATAAATCTTACTGAAGAAAAACGTCAGGAACTGATAGAGAGATGTTATACAAATAATGAACGTCTGCGTCGTCTGCTGGAAGATGTTTCACTCATCACCAGAATGGAAAGCGGAAGTCAACTGATTGGAAAGGAAACCGTCAATATAAATAGTATAATTGATGAGATTTCTGACGAACTGAATATCATGCCGGAAGATGAGCGTCTGTATCTGCATGCCGACTTCAACGAGCAAGTAGTGATGAATGGCAATCTCTCTTTGATAGGTTCTATTTTTAGAAATCTTACAGAAAATGCCATCGCTTATTCTGGAGGAAAAAATATCTTTATCACCTTGATGGAAAACAATGAAGACAGTTGTCTCATAAGATTTGAAGACGACGGCAGGGGAGTGGAAGACGACCAATTGCCTCGACTTTTCGAGAGATTTTATAGAGTCGACAAAGGACGTTCACGAAGAATGGGCGGAACAGGATTAGGACTCGCTATCGTGAAACACGCCGTTCAGTTTCATGGCGGAAATGTCAGTGTGACAAACCGAGCCGAAGGCGGATTGAGGTTTGAGTTCTCTTTGAAGAAATAAGGTTTAACTCTGACTCTGACTCTGACTCTGACTCTGACTCCGAACTCTGACTCTGACTTTGAACTTATTGACACATTGACTTATAGACTTATAGACTCAGACTTTTCCTAGATTTCAAACTTACAAATCTCTTTTTGCAACAAATCCAAAAACTGAGCAGCTTGACCGCCGTCCATTTGGACGTGGTGGAACTGGAATGAAATAGGCAGTGTTGTTTTGAACCATTTCTTGCGATATTTTCCCCACATCACCATTGGGTTGAGGAATTTGTCTGTATATTGGTTTACAATGCAGTCGAGTTCCGTTGCCACGACAGCTGATGTTCCTACTATCATCGCGTCTTCTTCGAAAATGCTTTCGCATGAGTCAGCGACTTTTTGTGTTAAAGAGATATAATCTTCGTTGAACTTATTCAAATCGTTGCTGAAGTTGATGTCGCATGAATTGATACCGCCTTGTTTATTGTTGACGATGACATTTATCGCGAGTCTGTCGTATTCGAACATTTTTCCGTCGACGGGAAGCATGGAGAATTCTTTTATCTGACTTGCGGCTTTTCCGATGCACCAGCAAAGAAGCATATTTAATTTCAAGGATTTTTTCTTGCTTATCTTGCAAAGGCGAGAGATGTCGAATGTCTTGGTAAGAGTCACCATCGGCATTGGCGATGTCATCCACAATTCAAATGCTGATGCGCGACTTGTTTCTTTTGGGTTTATTTCTTTCATTTTGCAAAGGTAATAAAAGAATTAACTCGTTTCGTTGCTTTCTCTTTTTTAGCCGCAAAAAAGAGAAACAGAAAAAGCTCGCCGCCTCGGCTTTAACTTTAAACAATGGAAATAGCTAAGGATAATCTTTCCAATTTATTATTAAAACTATCCTCAAAATTATGATTTTTTGTAGAGACGTCACCCCTGTGGCGTCTCAACGGATTCCTGGAATTGACGGAATTCTGGATTTTGGGGATGTTTCTGGTTTTAATCGCCGCCAATGCGTTAGGGATTGGAGCGGCATCCTTTTGGAGCGAAGCGGAAAAAGATATAGCGGAAAGCCCGACGGCTTCGCCGGAACGCCCAAAAGAAGGACTAAAGGCTAAAGACTAAGGACTAAG
This sequence comes from Bacteroidales bacterium, assembly GCA_045656905.1. Lineage (GTDB taxonomy): Bacteria > Bacteroidota > Bacteroidia > Bacteroidales > F082 > Limimorpha. Next base: position 31,793 of record JAZOSA010000028.1, on the reverse strand, counting down.
GACTAACGTCTTTTTTAGTTGAGAGTTTATAGTGTATAGATGGTGGGGATTGAAAATAATTATTCATTTTACATTCTAAATTATTCATTTTTTTTACCTCTTTGTGATATTTTTTATCTCGTTTTTATCTTGAATCTTAATTTTATTCGCATAAAATAATTGTTTGAGGTTTTGTAAATTGTTGATAATCCTTTGTTTGTAAATAAAAATAAAATTTTTGTAAAACTTCTTGCTTGGAAAGAAAAAATTGTATCTTTGCAGCGGAGAAATGGCAGAGCGGTCGAATGCGGCGGTCTTGAAAACCGTTGTACAGCAATGTACCGGGGGTTCGAATCCCTCTTTCTCCGCGGAACTGAAGTGACTAACAAGTCGCTTCTTTTTTTTGTCCACGAATTATTTTTTTTTCTTTGTCCACTAATCAACACGAAATTTTCAACTCCAACTCCCAACTCCTAACTCCTAACTCCTAACTAATTAGACGCCACAGGGGTGACGTCTCTACAACTAAAAAAAATCCTCAAAATTCTCGTTTTTCAATAAAGAAACAATGTGTGTGAAATGCTTGTTTTGTGTTAAATATTTGAAATTCAATCAATTCCCCCCCCGATAAAATTGAAAAACTTCTTGTATTTTTAAAATAAAGTAATTAAACTTGTAACGATGAAACTGACAGTTGACTCTGACTATTGACACTGACTGTTGACCGTTGTCTGTAGTCTGTTGACTTGAAAAAACAAAGCGTTATGAGAAAATTAGTATTACTATTCGTATTGCTCTTCTCCGTGACTTTTGCGTCGAATGCAGAGCGCGTGAGGAGTTCGGTTGCCAAGAATGTGGCAAAGACAATGCTTCCAAATGCAGAACTTGTCGACATAAGTTCTGAAAGCAATTTCAATAATGTGTATATCTTCAGCAGCGATAATGGCTTCGTCATCGTTTCTGCCGACGACAGGGCGTTTCCTGTCATAGCGTATTCCGACAAGAATCCTTTTAAGGTAAAAGACATGTCGGAAAACGTATATTCATGGTTGAAGTCTGTGGATAAAGGCATACAGAACATCGCTGATAATAAAGGCGTTGCCTCTGAAGCGGTGAAGGCTGAATGGAAATCTTTTGCAAAAGGAAATAAACCTGCAGAGAAATATCGTTCTACAGTGGCACCTTTGATTACAACGACTTGGGGACAAGATTATCCTTATAATGATTCGTGCCCAATGGTTAATGAAGACCGAACTGTTGTCGGTTGTGTCGCTACAGCCATGGCGCAGATTATGAACTACTGGGAATGGCCACATCGCGGAGAGGGAAGTAGGTCGTATCAACTTTCAAGACCTATAGGAAAAGTTTCTGCAAATTTTGGAGAGACAGTGTATGACTGGGATAATATGGTAGATGAATTTTGGATATATAAAGCGGAAGATAGTACCTGGACTTATGAGTCCTTGTGGAGTGAAGAAGAGATAGATGCGGTCGCAACCTTGATGTTTCATTGTGGCGTTTCAGTTAGTATGGGTTATGGTGTTGATGAGAGTGGTGCATATTCTGAAGATGTAGCACCTGCTTTAAAAGAATATTTTGACTATGACCCTAATCTTCAATATGTCTATAAATACTATTATACAGATACGGAATGGAAAGATTTGTTAAAAACTGAGTTGAATGCAGGTCGCCCTGTCTATTATGACGGAGATGATGGACAAACAGGTCATGCTTTTGTCTGTGACGGTTATGATGCCAATGATTATTTTCATTTCAACTGGGGATGGGACGGATATTGTGATGGTTACTATCTCATTGGTGATCTTGAACCAGGAATTGGCGGTACTGGAGCAGGAAATGGTTCCTATAATGATAACAATGGGATAGTAATTGGTATTCAGCCTAATCCTGCGACACCGAGAATAAGCGCTCCTACAAACCTCACCGCTGAGGTTGACTTCCCAAATGTTACAATAACATGGTCTGAAGTGGCAGAAGCTGTAAGTTATAAATTATACCGTGATAATAAACTTGTTGCTAGTGTTGCTGATAATTATTATACAGAATCTGCACCAGGACAGCATACATATTATGTAAGAAGCGTAAATGCAGATGGCGTGAACTCTGTTAATTCTGAAATGCTTGATGTTGATGTGCTTTACAAAGGACCGGAAATTACAGACCTTACAGCTAAAAGATATAATGTCAATAATGTTGAATTGAACTGGACATCAGATGTGGTTGAAAGCGCAACTCTTAAATATTATGATGGTGATTTCCCAGGGGATGGATATTGGTGGGATCCTGGTGAGTATTGGGGACAAAAATTTACAAAAGAAGAATTGGTTGAATATGCAGATATGTCGGTAACTTCTGTAGATGTTATGATGTATACAGTGGATAAACAGTATGAATTGGCTATCTTTACAGAAAAAGATGATGTTTTAGAGAAAGTGTATTCTCAAGAATTTACCTGCCCAAGTAGTTATGAAAAGAAATGGTTTACAGTAACATTGGATACTCCAATTTTGTTGGATTATACTAAAAATATTGTGGTAATGTTTTGTTCTGTAAGTGAAGAAGTTGTTGTTCCATTCATTTATAAATCAGTACATGATTATGGTGATAATTCTGGAATTTATTCTGAAGGAAGCTACGTTCAGTATTCCTCGAATGTAGGTTATCTGATAAAGACTAATCTTACAAGTCTAAATACTTATGATGTATATCGTAATGGAGAAGAGATTGCAAGTGAGATAAAGGAAAATTCATATAACGATACAAATCTTGAGTTGGGAACGTATGAATATTCAGTCAGGGCAAATTATACTGGAGGTGTCACAGAACCAAAGACGGTAGTCATAGAACTGGGAGAACCAGAAGAATATACTCTTACATTATCTGTTGACTCTGAAGAAAAAGGAAGCGTTGAAGGCGGCGGCAAATATCTAGAAAGCACTATTGTCACAGCAAAGGCAACTCCTAAATTAGGTTATGAGTTTAAGGACTGGACGGAAAACGGAACGCAGGTTTCAACAGATGCTTCATATACATTTGAAATTGAAGGCAATCGTGAGCTTGTGGCGAACTTCGTGGAAAACAATTTGTCAATAGAAGTTGTCAGCACTACAATTCCTACTTATGCAGGAGCATCTGACGGTAAGATAGAGGTGAAGGCGAAATCGGGTACAGCTCCTTATATATATGAATTGGGAAGTGATAAGTCAGAACCTGTTGAGACTTCGTATGTTTTTGAAAATCTCGCCGCAGGCAGTCATACAGTTAAAGTCACTGACGCGACAGGATTTAGCGTAACAGAGATAGTGGTGTTGGAAGATTCTTCAATAGCTCCGCCACCATCAAATATTAAAGCTGTTCCAATAGGAGAAACATCAATAAAAGTCTCTTGGGATCCAGTGGAAGGAGCTGTGGCTTATGGTATATATCAAGATAAAGAATGGGTTTTGGTAGTTCATGTAACATCTGTGACGATTAATGGTTTGAATCCAGAGACGACATATTGCTTTGCTATCATGACAATCACAGGTGATGATAATGAAGGTTATATTTATTCAGATCTATCTGAAGAGGTTTGTGCAACAACAGGTGATGGTTCTGGAGATGGTGAAGTGACAGAAGTCCTTCCTCCAACAAATGTTAAAGCCGTTGCTGATGGAACATCAATAACATTATCATGGGATGCAGCAGAAGGAGCCTTGGCATACGGCATATTCTGTAATGGTGAATTTGCCGGCGGAACATACAGCACATCTGTGGCATTTAATAATCTAAAACCAGGTACGACATATTGTTATGCGGTTGCTTCAATTACAGAAATTGATGCAGACGGTTATATCACAGGTATGAGTGAATCATCAGAAGAAAGTTGTGCCACAATAGAAGGGGAAGCTGTGGAAGTCCTTCCTCCAACAAATGTCAAAGCCGTTGCTGATGGAACAACAATAACATTATCATGGGATGCTGTAGACGGAGCCTTGGCATACGGCATATTCTGTAATGGTGAATTTGCCGGTGGAACATACAATACATCAGTTACATTTAAGGATTTGACTCCAGGAGCAACATATTGTTATGCGGTTGCTTCAATTACAGGAATTGATGCAGACGGTTATATCACAGGTATGAGTGAATCATCAGAAGAAAGCTGTGCCACAATTGAAGGAGAAGCAGTGGAAGTCCTTCCTCCAACAAATGTTAAAGCTGTCGCTACAGGTCCGACATCGATAAAATTGTCATGGGATTCTGTGGAAGGTGCAGTATTATACGGCATATTTAAAGATGGTGAATTCTTTGGAGAAGTTGGAGAAACGTTTGTTGAAGTTGGAGGTTTAGATCCTGAAACAACATATTGCTTCACAGTTATTACAATAACAAGTGTTGATTCTCAAGGTAATGTTACGGAATCTTCAATAGAATCAGAAGAGGTATGTGCAACGACAGCTCCAGATGCCGTTGAAGAATTGACATCTTCATTCAATATCTATCCAAATCCTGTCAACGACAAACTTTATATTGAGACAGAAGTTGAGATAGAGGAAGTCGCGGTTTATGATACCTTCGGTAGACTCCAAGTCACCGAGACACCAAGACGCCAAGATATAGTTGAATTTGATGTCTCTAATTTGAATGCTGGTGTTTATATCGTTATGATAAAGACTGATGCAGGAATTGTGATGAAGAGATTTGTTAAGAAGTAGGCTGTGAGTTGTGAGCGATGAGCTGTGGGCGATTGTAAACTGAATTGCTCACAACTCATTGCTCAATGCTCATAGCTATTTTAAACGAAGAACTTTCAACTAAAAATCGTATCTTTGCGTTTTAGATTTTTAGTATGGAAGAGAATAAAAGCAGATACACTCATTCAGAAGAGATTGCTAACAGCGTATCTCATATTTTCGGTGCGTTAATGGCTTTGGCTGTTTGCACCTTTTTTATTGTAAAAGTCATTCCTTCAGGAAGTGCGTTGGCAGTCGTCAGCATGAGTCTTTATTTCTTCGGCGTCGTCAGTTCTTATGTGGCATCTTCTGTTTATCATGCTTGTCCTGCAAATAAAGAGAATTCTAAATATTTATTAAGAAAATTCGATCATGCTGCGATATATTGGCATATCGCGGGAAGTTATACGCCAATCACCCTTATCGCTATGTATAATCATGGTGCGACAATGTGGGCGGTTGGCATTTTTATTTTCATCTGGATATGCGCTATATTCGGAACAGCATTGACATTCAGAAAAATAAAGTCACATAGTTATTTCAAGACGGCTTGTTATGTTCTTATGGGACTTACGATACTCGTGGCATTCAAACCTTTATACGACAGCGTCGGACTGAAAGTGGTTCTGTTCATTATTGCAGAAGGCGTCAGTTACATAATAGGAGCGGTATTTTACAGTTTCAAGAAAACAAAATATATGCATTTCGTGTTCCATGTTTTCGTAGTGTTTGGCGATGTTTTTCATATGCTGGCGGTGTGGAACGTAATTAAATAATTGTAGGGACGTCGATTTGTCGCGTCCGTAATAAATAGAAATAATTAAAATTACATAAAATGAAAAGATTATTACTTGTTGTATTTATCACATTTATAAGTCTGAGTCAGGGTCAGAGTCAGAGTAAAAAAGGTTTCAACGGTTATGATGGCGGTATGATGCTTCATGCTGGATATGTTTCAAAAACTATCAAACCTGTTGATTTCAAAGCTGAAGGCATTACCAAAGGTATCGGCGGTGCGATAAGATTTCATTTTGGGGAACATTATCGTCTTGGTACAGAAGGTTATGTCTCGACTTTATCGCTTAATAAAGACTTGTCGAAAGGAAGTTATCTCAAGACTTTCTGGGCTGGCTTGACGAACGATTTCTATTGGCAGTTCGGCAAGTTTATGCCTTACGCAGGTTTGAGTGTTGGTGGTGGAACATTGACGGACTGTTTTATCTTTGAAGGTGACAATCACGACTGGAACCCAGAATCGAAGGCAATGATTAACAAAACCGCTTTCATCGCGATAGACCCATATATCGGCTGCGACTATTGTCTCACAGATACCTTACATCTCACATTAAAAATAGATTTCCTCACAGGATTCAATAACAGCGAATTATACCTCCCAATCGGACCGCGATTCTATATCGGAGCGATATTTTTCCATTGATGGCTAAAGGCTAAGGACAAAAGGCTAAAGTTATTCGCCTTGGGCCATTAGTCATTAGCCATTAGTCATTCATCAACATTGTTAATTGTTAATTTCTTTAAATGTCAACATCGGGATATTGAGGTTCAAGAAATCGTCTTTGTCGATTTTTCCTTTAAACAGAAAGTCGAAGAATCCTTTTTGATAAGCTATAAACGAACTAAGGCTTATGTCGTTGCGTTCACAGAATGTCTTGAGAGCCAGAGGTGCGTTGTCGGTGTAGATGAGTTGGAAATGTATCTCTCCGTCGAAGTCTTTTTCAAGAAAGGCTTGTTCTAGTTCATCCATCAAGACAGCTTCTTTTGGTCTGTCGGCTTCTTCCACGAAATGAATGACGTGGATATGAGGTTTATAAGGTTTTAATATCTTGAATATTCTGTCTAAAGTATTGATGTCGTGGTCGTTGAAGTCTGTAGCGTAAACCACTTCATTGCTTTTTCTCCAGCTGTAGCCTTCAGGGATGAAGAGCATCGGCACGTCGCATTTTGTCATGACGTTTTTCACGAGGCTGCCTTCGAGGAAACGTTTGCCGCCTTTGCCGCGAGTGCCCATTAATATAAGGTCTGGATTTTCTTTCTTTGATAATTCTATCAGTTCTTCTTCAGGGTCGCCGCTGACGAGGACGGGACGCACTGTGATGTTTTCGCAGTCGTCTTCTTTAATCAAATCAATGAGATACTGGGTTTTCTCCTGCATCATCAGTTGAGATGTTTTCTCCAGTTCTATCAGAATTTCGGTGGTGAAGTAATTGTCGGTATCTATGTTTCCTGGGTAGCAGTTGTTGCCGATGCAGATGTTGTCCATATAAGCATGGAAGATTATAATCTCACCGCCGCCTGCGTTTTTTAAAAAATCTATTGCGTAGGGTAGGAGCACCTTGTTTTCTTCACTGAAGTCGGTTGATAGTATGATTTTCATTCCTTAAAATTTAGTTATGACCTTTGAGACTTTGAATCTTTATGTCTTTAAAATACCTGTATTAACAATATTCCCACAACTATAGCTACGACTGTCGCTACCATTCCAGGCATCATGAATGAGTGGTTGAGGATATATTTTCCGATTTTTGTCGTTCCAGTTCTGTCGAAGTTGATAGCTGCGACTACTGTAGGATAATTAGGTATGAAGAAATATCCGTTCACTGCTGGGAACAATGCAATCAAAAGCATTGGATTCAGTCCGAGGGCGATGCCGAGAGGCATAATTGCTCGCACTGTAGCTGCCTGACTGTAAAGCAAGATTGACATCACGAACAAAGCGACGCCAAATAACCAAGGCATCTCTGTAACGACACTTTCTATAGAACCAGTGAGTTGTGCCAAATTGCCATTGATGAATGTGTCGCCCATCCAAGCGACGCCGAAGATGGCGATAACAGCTTGCATACCAGCGGAGAATACGCTGCCTTGTGCAGCTTTCGCACCAGAAGTCTTGGTGACCAACAAAATAATAGCAGCGGTTGTAAGCATCAGAATCTCAATCAGCGATGGCATTCCTAAGGTCTTTCCATCAAATGTCGGACGCATTGAAGGAATTGAACCGAACAAAACGATGAGGACTGTGGCAGCGATGAAAAGTATAACTGACAATTTTGCGCTGAAGAGGTTTTTGATGTCGTTCAATTCAACGTGAGTGTTATCGAGTTCGCCGCTTGCGAGTCGTCTTTGGTATTCAGGGTCATCGACGAGTTCTTTGCCGACTTTCATTGAAGCGAATGCGCCGACGAGCACGCCTATGAGCGTTGCTGGAATCGTTATTTTAAGTATGTCGAACAATGTGATGTCGAAACCGGCGAGTAAGCCGAGCAGCGCTACTGTTGCTGCAGATATTGGCGAGGCAGTGATGGCCTGTTGCGATGCGATGACTGCGATGCCGAGCGGACGTTCAGGGCGAATCTTGGTTTCGCGAGCCACTTCGGCGATGACTGGTAACACTGAATAAGCGACGTGACCAGTGCCGGCCAAGAATGTGAATGTATAAGTGACTAATGGAGCGAGGATTGTGACGTATTGAGGATGACGTCTTAACAGTTTCTCTGCAATCTTAACGAGGAAATCGAGACCTCCGGCAGCCTGCATCGCGCCTGCCGCCGAGATGACAGCAGCAATCATAAGCATCACGTCGATAGGCGGCGCTGTCGGTTCCAATCCAAAAACGAAAGTCAATATTGCGACGCCAAGCCCGCCCATAACACCTAAACCAATGCCGCCGATACGGGCTCCGACAATTATACAAACTAAGACAAATAAGAGTTGTATTAACATAAAACAGATTTTAAATTTTCAAAAAAAATAATTTCTATGCAAAGTTAAAAAACATTTAGTTATCTGCACGACGTTTTCATAACAAATATTCACACTTTCCTGCGGATTAACAATCCTTTTAATTATATGTTTTATTCCAAACGATATTTTGAGAATAATATCATTCTTTTTTCACGAAAATGGTAATCTTGCCATTGTCGGAATAATACTTTAAATCAGACAGAAAATCTTTATTTTCTTTAAACTTCCTTTCAAGGATTTCATTCTCAACAACAAGATAGTCATAATCAAATGACAATCCGGTTTTTATCATTTCTTCTTTGTCATACATCTCTGTATAACCTTTTCTATTCATCAGAATAAAAGGCGTATTTTGAGGATATGCATAGAGAGTCAACATCTTAGCATCTTTAGGAATATTTAACGAATCGAGATATTGCTCTGCACCACTGTAATTCCTTATCGTTCTTTCCGACTCTGGTCCATGCCATTGCGCGCGTCTCTTCACCTGCATTTCCTTAACATCTTTTAACATAAAGACAATAAAGAATATCAATAATGTCAAAGCAGGAACTGCTTGTCTGTAATTCGTAATCTTTGGCAAAACATTGAGTGCCAATACAATCAACAGTAATATCGGAAGAAAAAACGTATCAATAAAATAATAATCGTGATTTGGGAATTGTTTCACCATGGCGACAAGGAAACAAACATTGCCAAAGAACAAAATACAGCAAAGCCACCATAATGAAAGACCATTTATTTCAACGACATCTTCTTTCTTTTTCTTAATAAAATTTAAGAAACGACAAAACAATGCGCTTGCAATAATAAATGCAAATATCCAATAATGCAGATTCGTAAAATAATGAAACATCCAATTGTCCTTTGCTCTCGTAATCCTATAGACGAAATCCTCCCAGTTTTTTGCCAGCATCAATTTCCCTAGAAACAAGCTTCCATTTTCACTTGCAAGGTGCCTGTTCCAAAGATAATACGACAAAATTATCGCGAAGGAAATAAGTGCCGGAAAGATTTTACCGACAAACGATGTCTCTTTCTTTAATATTCTTAAAAATTCAAAACACAATATGGCAATATATGCGACTGCAAAAGATGAACGAGTCAACATCGACAATGTACAAAACAATATCGCGACACCAAAAGTCTTCTTTTCATTGTCATTCAAATACTTAAAATAAAAATAATATGCTATTACTATAAATGTGAATGCTGGAATACTTGGAATGAATCCATTAAAATAGTAAGCGTAAACAGGGGAAGACATAGCGATTGCTACTATAAATATTGATTTTATCCAGTCTTTCGTTATTAAGAATGCCAGTTTATACAAGAAAAACAACCCGATGAAAGCGACTATCAAAGAACATATCCTAAATATGAAAGGAGAGGTGACACCTGTGATTTTCATTACGATAGCCACGACATATTCAAGTATTGGAAAATCCACAGATGTTATTGTCGTTTCATAAGGGAAATTCCAACGATGAGGAAATTGCTTGTTATATATGAAAGTTTCTGGATGGAAAAAATCTAAATCATTATTAACAAATCCCAAAGCGAGCGCATATCTGTCGGTTTGCGACCATGCGTGAATAAAAGACGGAAATTCGTTCATGTATTTCCACTGAACAAACAAACCGCTTAATACGACAAAGAATAATGCTATAATCCAAGCTTTTTTATTTACAAACTGATACTGCATCTTATACTAAGACTATTAAATACTACCTTTTTAATAATAGAAACGATAATTTCACAACTGCAAATATAATTCAAAAAAATTGAAAAATGCTGATTTGCAAAACGATATGTTTGTGTCAAATCAATTCTTTTGAATTCTAAAAAAAAATTAATTTTTTTTCAATGAAAACCCTTTTATTTTCTATAGAATTCGTAATTTTGCAATTGTAAATTTTCTCATCAGAAACGTTACATATTGTTATAATATGAGCATTAATAAACATTGTATAGCATTGATTCTGTTTTTCTTTGTTACGAGCATTGCGTACTCGCAAAATGCTTGTGCTGACGCTTATGTCGGTCCCAATACGGAGATGGATTCAGTCAATGCAGATACATTAGTTCGTGTCAATAAATGTTATCAGAATATTGAAGTCCATTTCAAGTTTGACAAATACAACCTTGAACTTGATTATATGGGCAACAATACATCTCTGCAGAACTTCGCTCAGGTTATAGACTCCATCGGAATTTCAAACATCGATTCTATCGTTGTGATTTCGCAGTCATCTCCTGAAGGTGTCTATGAACACAACCTTATGCTTTCAAGGAATCGTGCTAACACAATACGCAAGTATCTCCTCAACCAACATCCCGAATTAGATGAGATTTTACATGTCTATCCAGACGGCGAATCATGGTCCCAATTGCGAGAATATGTGAAGAAGGATACTTTGATGAAGCAATCCACTATAGATAAAGTCATTTCAGTCATTGACGCCGATGTCAACATTGGAACAAAGAAATGGCGCATGGAACAGCTTCCAATATACAAATACCTTCGTAGCACTTATTATCCTAAAATCAGGAATTCCGCGATTTACATATTATATTACAGTGAAATAGTGCCAGTTTTGGCAATAAAACAAAAATCCGCTGTTGACACCGAATCTGTTGCAGACAATGAATCTGTCGCAGATACCGAATCAGCTGTTGTTACGGGACTTGTTTCAGACAATGAATCTGTCGCAGACAATGAAACAGATGCAGTCAAAGACACGACTCAGGTTGCACAACAAGATACGACTCAGGTTGCACAAGACACGTCATCTGTTGCAAAAAGCAATTCCGTTAAGGAAGATGATTGGACCCGTAAGCTGCATGTTAAAACCAATGCTATCGGTTTAGGTTTGGGCATCGCTAACGTCGCTCCGGAAATAGATATAGCAAAACATTTGTCGTTTACATTGCCTGTATACTATTCCGCTTGGAATTATTTCAAGACCACTATCAAGTTCAGGACCTTGGCTGTCCAACCAGAGCTTCGCTATTGGATATCGCCAGACAACGAGGGTTTCTTCGCTGGAGCGCATTTCGGATTGGCTTACTACAATTTTGCAGCAGACGGAGATTACAGATACCAAGACCATAATGGCAAAAAACCAGCCATAGGCGGAGGTCTTAGCATAGGTTATGTATTGCCTATCAGCGACAACAACCGTTGGAGAATTGAGTTTTCTCTCGGCGCTGGCGTATATGCAGTGCATTACGACAAGTTCTTCAACACCCCGAACACAAAAGAAGGTTTGATGATTGACAGCGGAAAGATGACCTATTGGGGCATTGACCAAGCTGCTATATCGTTCGTATACACATTCAACCTTAAGAAGAAAGGAGACAGACGATGAGGAAGATTCTATACCTTATTATATGCTTGCCTCTGTTGCTTCTTGCCGCTTGTGATGTCCACGAATGGCCAGAAGGTTCATTGCCACCTGATACTCAAGAACCTACAAGGATATACCTTCGTCTTAATTATGAAACTGATATGACCGAATGGGAACATCTGTACTTAGGCACAGCTGTCACAGAGCAAGCCTTGGGTGAAACATACGACAATCGTCAGGAATACGGAAAAATACGTTATATCATTCGAACTTATCCGGTTACGGAAGGCAATAGAATGCAGGACCACGTTCAGGAATTCGTGTTTACTAAAAACATTGCCGAAGGTTATGACTACGAAGCAGCACTTGATGTTCAGCCTGGAAATTACGACATTATGGTCTGGTCGGATCTGGTGGAATCAAAAGATGATGAGCATTTCTATAATGCTTACGACTTTTCGGAGATTATGCTGCAAGGCGACCATCAAGGCAACAACGACCATCGCGACGCTTTCTATGGCAAGATTGATAGCGTGTCATTAGAACCAAACAACGGCAATCTGATACCAGATACAATTGACATTACAATGAAGCGTCCATTGGCAAAGTTTGAAATTATAGCTAATGACTTTTCTGAATTTATGGAGTCAATGCCTTATAGTATTGATAATCAAAATGCTGAAAATTATAAAGTGAGGGTGCAATATGCAGGATTTATGCCAAGTGCCTACAGCTTGTTTACAAATAAACCAGTCGACTCTTCTACGGGTGTGATTTTTGAATCTAGTTTGAACAGATTGAGCGACAAGAATGCTTCAATTGGTTTTGACTATGTCTTTACGAGTGAAAGCGAGTCATCGGTGACGATACGCATAGGCGTATATGACAGCAAGGGAACGCAAGTCTCTTTGACAGAAGCGATAAAAGTGCCTCTTAGAACGAACCATCATACCGTGCTGACAGGAAACTTCCTTATGCAAAACGCTTCTGGCGGCATTGACATAAATCCAGGTTTTGACGGTAACTATAATATTGTTATTCCATAATCAAATTAAAATAAATACAAACCATACAATTACAAACCACTAAAAACAAAAAAATGAAAAGGAAATTATTGATTGTTATGTTTGCCGCAATGATGCTGGCAACTTCATGTAACAAACCAGACGACGACTTGAACAGAGGCGAAACACATGTTACATTTTCAGTAGGACTTGAAAGTAGCATCAAGACACGTGCTATCAGCGACGGTTCAGGTATCAACCAATTACACTATGCTATCTTTGACGACAAAAAAAATCTTGTAGAAAGCAGCAAGGACAAAGAAGCTCAGTTCCCATTCACTACATCATCATCTTTAGTTAAAGGACAACAATACACTGCAGTATTCTGGGCTCAAAACAAAGACTGCAAAGCATATACAGTATCAGAAGATATGAGATCTGTTACGGTAGATTATTCAAACGCACTTAATAATGACGAGTCACGTGATGCATTCTTCAAATCTGTAACATTCACAGTGACAAACAGTACAAATATCAACGTAATCTTGAAACGTCCTTTTGCACAATTGAACGTTGGTATCACTGAAAAAGAGTGGGAAAAAGGCAGCAGCCAAGGTATTAAAATCGAGAAATCTTCTGTTGAAATCAAACAAGCAGCGACAACACTTCACTTAGTCGACGGCACTGTGAGCGACCCTGTAGATGTAATATTCAAAACCAACGCAATTCCTACAGAAACTCTTAAAGTAGACGTTAACTTGGACGGAGGCGCTGAATCATACAAATACTTGTCAATGTGTTATATTTTGCCTTTTGACGAAAGTGACGGAGCTTCTAAAACATTATTGGAAGACTTGAGCTTCACATTCACTTCATCAGACGGATTGCACAAAATCGTCTTAGAAAAAGGTCTTGAAAACGCACCAGTACAACGCAACCATCGTACAAATATCATCAGTCATGACGGTGACGGCATCCTCACTGGCGACATCACTGTAAAAGTCGCTCTTGACGCACTCTATGATGGCGAACATACTTTGGATGAAGACAGAATATGGGAAGAACATTTGGGCATTTACACAGAAGAAGCTTTAGCTGGTCATAATATTGAAATCCCATCAGACTGGCTTATCAGAAACGGTTACGTTCTTGAACCAATGCCTGAATATTGGGACGCTAACAGCAATCCTCTATACAGCAATCCTTTCACTATTGACGGTCAAGGTAATACGATAACATTCGACCCTTACGATTACAAATTCGTAACAAAGAATGCATTCGCAGCATTAAATGGAGAATTAGTCACTATTAAAAACATTACATTTGCAGGTGAACATTTTGGTGTTTTCGGTGGAGTTTATGGAGCTAAAAACTATAAAACACGCCTTGAAAACGTACAAATCGTCAATAATGGAATTTATTGCTACAACAAAAACGGCAGCATTCCAATCTCTGCATTCTCAAATCTCGGTGAAGCAACTTTAGAAAACTGTACAATCCATGGAACTCACTGGGTTGGTGCAGCAAAAGACAAAAACACATACGCACAAAATTCTATCAACAACTTCGGCGGCGTTTACGATATATTCGTACCTAATGACGGCGTAACAAACATTAGCAACAGTGAAATTGGACGCATTTCTGTCCATAATCACGGTAAACTTGTTGTGACTGGAAATTCTGTTGTTGGTCAAATAATTTCCCCACAGTTGGTTAATGGCAAGATCACCATTGAAGCAAACGCAGAAGTGACATTGATAAATGTAAACCAATACTCAACAAAATATCCTCCATCAGTAAACATCAAATCAGGAGCAAAAGTTGAAACATTGCAGCTTAACTCAATAAACAAGTCTAAGGTAATTATTGAAGAAGGTGCAACAATAGGTAAAATTGTCTGGTGCGGCAACGAATATACTTCTATCGAAGAATTCAAGAACGCTCAATAATTTTAAATAAGACGAATATATCCAAAGCCTTGCTTTCTCACGAACAGCAAGGCTTTTTTATTTGGTCTCTGCGATTTATAAAACAATTCCTACTAAAATCGCTAATCCTACTTTAACCGCTTTTGAAATTAAAAACGCTTTCCTTGATTCTGCCAATAATGGCAAAGCACCGTGTCCGTCTTGGACGATGCAGTTGGCGAGGAAGATGCCTAGTGGAAGGTCGCCGTTGGCAAATAAGATGAGGAAAATCAAATGCGGACCAGATTGTGGAATGAGACCTATCAATATTGCTATCAATAAGACTATGAAAGGTCTGGAATCTATTATGTCGTGGATGTTGACGTAATTGTTTAATATTGTGAGACATAATATCACGCCGAATGTCCAGAAGAATATCTTAGGAAGATGAACTTTGATTACGTGTTGCCATAAATGCTCTTCTAAAAAATGCTCTTCGGCAACTATTACAATTATCAAAATCGCTACAAATAATATTATAAGAATTATGCGAATCCAATCCGCCTCACCGCTATGGTTGTGACTATGCTCATGACCGTAATCTGTGGAAGAAGTCTGTTGTCCGTTGTCTGTTGTCTGTTGACTATGATTACAATGATGATGTTCTTCTTCGCAACCTTGGTGACTATGACTACAATGATGATGACCGTCGACACATACTATGGATTCAGACTGTTGACTGTTGACTGTTGACTGTTGACTGTCAATAGAATGCATTACGTTTTCCTCGCTGGCACCACCCATCAATAGGTTAAGATGATGAGAACCGTCAATGACGCCGCTTAAGACTAATGTCAAGACACCAAGACATAATGTTATCAATAATGCTCTTACGAAGCTGATATTCTTGATGTTTTTCTTGACGCTATGATGGTGATGATGAGAATGACTGCAAGACTCGTTTTCGTGTATCGGAAACGACATCTCTTTGTCTTTCAATCCGATGAATTTGTTTTTTAAGCTGAATTGTAATATCGTAGCAACGATTATCGCCGTTACTATCAATATCAGATTTATCAATAATGCTTTTTCAGGAAATAACGAGAACATGAAAAACGCCTCGTCGCCGGTTGTAGTGATGAGCGCTGCCATCAAAGCAGGGAAGTTCACGACCCTATGAACGTAAAGAGAGACAACGGTGTATGTGCCCAAACATCCTGGAATGACGCCCATGATGATGGCGAATAAAATCTGAATCCAAGGCGATTTCTGCAGTCTCTTTGACCATAAACCACCGGTCCTTACGTTGATAAATTCAATTACCATCATCATTCCGATGACTAATGTCGTTATTATAAGTGTCTGTTGCAGAATGATATATAAAGTGTGTAAATTCATATTTGTATTGTTTTTTTTCTATTTACAAAAATGCAATTTTTTTAGCAAATAGAGTTTGTTTTTGTTTAAAAAATCACAGCGTTTTTTTTGTCCAGGCTCGCGACTTGGTGCTAATCGCCTCCAATGCGTTAGGGATTGGAGCGGCATCCTTTGCGAGCGTTTTGGGACAACAGACAACGGACAACAGACAACGGAATTTTTTGAGTGAGGAGAAAACAAAAAGCGAGCAAAGATATAGCGGAAAGCCCGACGGCGATAGCCGGAACGCCCAGATGTTAATCTTTCGTTAAATTTAAACAATACGATTTGTAAATCGTTTTTCAAGCAAATTGTAAAAACAACAAATTATGAAAAACTTTACATCACTTAAGAAAATCCTAGTAATGACAGTGCTCGGTTTATTACTTGGAAATCAGGCTTTCGCACAGTTTTCATTAAGCGGAGAAGTCAGACCACGTATGGAATATCTTCACGGATATTCGACATTGACGGACAAAGATTCAGATCCTGCGGGATTTGCGTCACAGCGTACAAGAATCAACTTCAACTACTCAAACGAGCGCGTTAAAATGGGCGTTTCGGTGCAAGACGTATTCCTATGGGGAAGTCAGCCACAATTGTTCAAAACCTCAAATACCTTGAGCGTTCATCAGGCTTGGGGACAATATTATTTCACGCCATCGCTTTCATTGAAATTAGGTCGTCAGGAACTTTCATACGACGATGAAAGAATCTTCGGCGCTTCAAACTGGGACCAACAGGGAAGAAGTCACGACGTGGCGTTGTTGCGCTATGAAGGCATGTTGAGAATCGACGTCGGCGCAGCTTTTAACCAAGACAGACAGCATCTTAACGGCGCTTATTACAGATTGAACAACTATAAAATGATGCAATTTGTATGGTTGAATACAGACATCGTCGATAATTTGAACCTCAGTCTTTTGTTCTTGAACAATGGCTATCAACGTGATAAGGATATGTTGAATGAAGGAAATGTAGATAATGCTGATGAAAAAAAGAATACAATCTTCAATCAGACACTCGGCGGTCGTATCGTGGCAACGCCTGGCAACTTCAACATCCACGCTGCTGGATACTATACAATGGGTAACGATATGGAAGACAGAGAGATTTCGGCTTACTACATAGGATTGGGACTTGATTATAACCTCCATAAAAACTGGACTTTCACTTGGGGTTGGGAACATCTCTCAGGTACTGACCAAAAGGATATGATGGAAAATCCTGACACTTACACAAACAAATCTTTCAATCCTTTCTACGGAACATCGCATAAGTTCAACGGTTTCATGGATTATTTCAATGCAAATGGCAATTGGGCTAATTCTGTGGGTCTTAACGATATATTTACAGGATTCCAATACTCTAATAAGAAGTTCGAAATCAATCTCACAGGACACGCTTTCTTGACTGCTGCTGATGTTGTTAAAGATGGCAATGTAGATGAAAAAATGGAGTCATATTTAGGCGTTGAAGCAGACTTGACATTGGCTTATAAATTGTCAAAGACATCTAATGTAGTCATTGGTTATAGTCAAATGATTGGTTCAGAAACACTTCAAGCAATGAAGGGCGGAAATAAAGACGCTTGCAACAACTGGGCTTACGTTATGTTTACATTCAAGCCGGTTTTCTTAAAATAAATTTATAAATCGCTATATTTTACTAAGGTAGAGGGATTTTATCTCTCTACTTTTTTTATATTTGCAAAAAAAATATTCATGACAAAAGATAAATGTTTTTATGTAGGTAAAATCGTTAAGACTCACGGTCTTAAGGGTGAAGTGACTTTACGTATTGATAATGAGCAATTCGACGAAATAGAAGAGTTGAATTATTTCCTGCTCGACCTGAATGACATACTCATACCTTACTTCATTGAAAATATAACCTACCATTCAAATAAATCTTTCATCTTGTTCCAAGATCTGAAGACGTTGGAAGCAGCGTCGCAACTTGTTGGAACTGCAGTTTATCTTCCATTGGAATTGCTTCCAGAAAAAGACGGCAACGACTTTTATTCCCATGAAGTCGTTGATTTCCTTGTTATTGATGAAGAAAAAGGTGAACTCGGTAAAGTTCAGGAAATCATAGAATATCCAACACAATCATTGATACAAATCATTATAAATGGAAAAGAAGTCTTGATTCCAATTCACGACGACATTATTCAAAATGTTGATAGGGAAGGGAAGAAGATACTTATCAAGGCTCCTAATGGTTTGATTGATATGTATTTGGAAAATTGATTTATGGATTGTCGCCCTTTTTTCTTTAAGAAGTTCGGGATGTTTCATCATCGTTCGACGATGCGTATAGGAACGGACGCTGTTCTTTTTGCGCAGTGGGTCGGCGTGTCGTCGTTCGACAATGTTTTGGATATAGGAACGGGCAGCGGGATTATCCCGATGATCTTGTCTCAAAAAGGAGCAGGGATGGTTGATGCCGTTGAACTTGACTCAGATTCTTACGAAGAAGCGAAGCTAAATTTTTCAATCTCCGCATGGAACGAAAAGTTAAATGTTTTTAACAAAGATGTAAGAATTTACGCAGACGAGACTGATAAGAAATATGATTTGATTGTTTCAAATCCGCCGTTTTATGCCAGCGACGTAAAACCGATTAAAGAGAAAAAAGTGATGGCACGTCACGTTTCCACATTGAGTTTTAAAGACTTATTGCTTTCTGCAAAGAAAATGATGAAGGAAAACTCGCGCTTCGCTCTGGTGCTTCCTTTCTACGAATCAAGATTGTTCATCAAGGAAGCGGAACAGATGGGATTTCATCTTCAAAAAGAAATGCTGATAATTCCTATCGAAGGCAAGGACGCGAATAGAGTCAATATGCAGTTCGTTTTGAATGAAATTGACTGCGTTGATACAAAATGCTTTACGATAAGAAATAAGGATTATTCATACACTGAAGAATATCGCGAATTTCTGAAAGATTACTATCTGGATTTTTAAGGAAATATGTTGAATTTATTGCAAAATAATTAGTCTCGACGAAGACTAAATTTTGTATTTTTGTGAAAGAATTTTTAAACTATGAAAAAGATATTTGGTTTTGCAATCGTATTATTGACATTGGGAATGATGTCGTGCGCTCCATCACCTGTTGGAACATGGGTTGAAGTGACTGGAGGTTCTGAAGAACAAGGTTTTACACTTAATAAAGATGGTTCGGCTAGCTCGTTGAATTTGGGTTATGTGGTGTTCGATAAATGGGAAAAAAACGGTGACTTGTTAATATTAAAAGGAGACTATACAGGTTTAGTGAAGAGAGAGTTTTCAGATACAATGAAAATTGAGAAGCTTACAAAGACAGATTTGACACTTTCTCAAGGTATATACACTGTTAATTATATCAAGAAATAATAATTAAATAAATATAAAATAGTAATAATGAGTAAATTAGTAGTTGTTGCTCTTGGTGGCAATGCTTTGTTAAGAAGCAACCAAAAAGGTACTTATCAGGAACAAATCGCTAATGTGACAGAAACATGTCAAGCTTTGACTGATATTTTGAAAAGAGGTAATCGTTTGATCATTGGTCACGGCAATGGTCCTCAAGTTGGTAATGTTATGTTACAACACGAAGCTGGTTTGAAAACTTTCGATTTGCCAGCAATGCCAATGGACTTCTGTGTTTCAGAAACACAAGGTTCTATCGGTTATCTCGTTGAATTAGGTTTCAAAAAAGTGTTGGCACAAGAAAATATCGACAGAAATGTCGTTACATTGATAACACAAGTCGTTGTAGATAAGAACGATCCAATGTTCCAAAATCCTACAAAACCTGTAGGTCCTTATTATACACACGAGGAAGCAGAAGAATTCGCAGCACAAACAGGTGCTATCTATCACGAAGACCCAAGAGGTCGCGGATGGAGAAAAGTCGTCGCTTCACCTCAACCAATAAAAATCAATAATATAGAAATCGTTAAGTCATTGGCAGACGCTGGTCATATCGTTGTTACCGTTGGTGGCGGTGGTATTCCTGTCGTTGAAAAAGACGGTAGCGTCGTTGGTGTTGAAGCTGTTATCGACAAAGACCTCGCTTCATCATTGGCAGCTATCCAAACAGGTGCTGACGAATTCTACATCTTGACAGACGTTCCACAAGCATATATCAACTTCAAGAAAGAAAACCAACAAGCATTGGGCAGAATTTCTCTTTCAGAAGCTAAGAAACATCTTGCTGACGGTCAGTTTACAGAAGGCAGCATGGCTCCAAAAATGCGCGCTGCTATCAAATTCGTTGAAGCAACAGGTAAAGAAGCTGTTATCACTGACGCAACAACATTGTCAGATGAAAACGGTGGAACAAGAATTTACGCTGAATAATTTTTTATTTTCTTACTACAAAATAAAAAGGTGTGATTTTATGTCACACCTTTTTTATTTATGCTCCAAGGAAGTCATCATTCATTCTGGAGGAAACGACTTTCGTCGTGAATTGTTCAAAGTTGTTGTTAGGCATCAATCCGCCATTGCCATTTCCATTGCCGTTGAAGTCACCGCCGCTATTGCCACCGTAAGTCTCAACGATATCTTCAAATTTAGCGTATTGTCCGACGAACTTCAATGTGACGTCGCCTAACTTACCATTACGGTGTTTTGCGATGCTGATGACGGCTTTGCCTTTTGCATCTCCGCCGCCTTCGTCTTCGGTAAGTCCGTAATATTCTGGACGATAAATGAATAATACCATGTCAGCATCTTGTTCGATAGCGCCGGATTCACGCAAGTCGGAAAGAATAGGTTTCTTGGAACCAGGACGAGTCTCAACGCTACGGCTCAACTGTGAAAGTGCCAAGACTGGAACGTTTAATTCTTTTGCTAAACTCTTCAACGAACGGCTGATAGTACTGATTTCTTGTTCACGGGTTCCGTTCTTTTCGCCTTTGGCGGTCATCAGCTGGAGATAGTCGATGAAAATCATCTGGATGTCGTGCTGTTGTTTCAAACGGCGGCATTTAGCTCTCAAGTCGAATATTGACAACTGAGCGGTGTCATCGATGAAAATCTTAGATTTGACGAGAGGGGAGACCATGGTGGTGAGTTGTTGCCATTCGTATTCTGCCAAGTGACCGGTTCTCAATTTGTCGGCAGTTAACATAGTCTCAGTTGAAATAAGACGTGTAACCAACTGAACAGACGACATTTCCAATGAGAAGAACGCAATTGGTTTGTCGAAGTCGACGGCAGCATTACGGGCGAGGTTGAGTGCGAAAGCTGTCTTACCCATACTAGGACGAGCAGCCAAGATGATAAGGTCGGATTTCTGCCATCCTTGTGTGATGCGGTCTAATTCTGTGTAACCGGAAGGAACGCCTCTCAATGTCGCTCCGTTATTACGGGCTTTCTCAATATCGGCAATCGCCATGCTGACCAAATCAGGCATCTGGTCGTGACTTCTTTTCAAGTTGTTCTCGCTTATCTGGAATAACTTGTTCTCAGCTCTGTCGAGCAAGTCGAAAATGTCTGTAGTATCTTCGTAAGCGTCTTTGATGATTTCAGAAGAAATCACAATAAGTTGACGCTGAATGTATTTCTGTAAAATGATACGTGCGTGATATTCTATGTTGGCCGAACTCACGACACGATTTGTCAATTGTGAAATGTAATAAGGACCGCCAACGACTTCTAAGTTGCCGGAACTTTTTAATTGATTTGTAACTGTGAGAATGTCAATAGGTTCTGACTTTCCGAATAAGTCTTTTATCGCAGTGAAAATCAATTTGTGTGATTCTTTGTAGAAGACGTCTGGCGTTAACATATCGATGACGGCATTGACGGCTCCTTTTTCAAGCATCATTGCGCCAAGAACTACTTCTTCCAAATCAACGGCTTGAGGTGGAACTCTGCCTTGATTGGCTAAAATCTCATTTGGAATGTTGGCAGATCTCGTTCTGCCGAAACTTGCTTTTGTATAATTTGTGTTGTCGTTATTCATGCTTCAAAATTACAACAAAAATTAGCATGTTGATTAAATGTTGATAACTTTTGTTTGAAATATAATGTATTGTAAATCAATTGTTTATTTTAATAGTAGATTATATGCTTTTTGCAGATATTTGTTCTCGTCTTCCATATCCTGATTGACTAAAATTCGTTCTAACTCATTGTCGCTTGTAGCGTTAAGTATGATTCTGCTATGTTCAAACATTGTTTCAGAAGGGAATAATCCTTCATAAATTGTTTTCAATGAGAAATCGTATTTTGTCTTTCCGTTGAAGAAATCCGAGTTTTTCAAAACATCTTTTAAGTTAATAATTTTAAACAAAACTTCTTTTGATTCTACGATGTGATATCGTTGCATCATCAGGTTGAGGTTTTGAGGGGAGAAGTAGACGATTTTTTCGTATCGTTTCAGTTCTTCTGTCAAGATTTTCAGACCATCTTCCATCTTGGAATAATCGTCGAGGCAATTCCATTCGGTTGTTTCACCTGTTTCGTTCGACAAAATTGAAAATGCGATGATTATTTCTTGATAAGGTTTATGTCCATCTAAAATTGGAACAGCAGGTCTGTAAAACAATAAGTTAAGAAATGCTATTGAGTCGGTGCGTTTCCCGATTAAATCGTAGAATTTTTTATAGTTTACATAAAATGTATTCTGTTCCAAAGCATCGATCTGGTCTGTTTCCAATGAAAACGGGTCTAATAATTTTTTGAAACTTCTATTGTCTTGAACGCCGCTGTTGTATAAAGAAAATAATTCTTTGTCGTTCATGGCGTTTGTATGGAGAAAAGAGTCTTTTTCTACTTTTTTCCAGCAGTGACCTAAGAAGTCACATTTGTATGGTGTAAAACATTGAGTTCCAATGTTTATGCGAGGTGCGTTACTGAGATTTACGACATTCTTAAACTCATTGACTTTTTTATCTATAAAGTCCAATTGCTGTTCAACATATTCTTTTACAGACTTGAAGATGAAAAGATTGTTAATGTCGATTTCACCGTTTTTAACATAATTTTCATTAACATACATCAGCTGCATATCGCTGATAGGTACGTTGCAACCGTTTAATACATAATATTGCAGTGCGGCGTCTTTGTAATAAGTTTCGCTTAGTGAAAGAGAACTCTTCACTTCGATGGCGCGCCATTTGTCGCCGTCACGGACAAGAATGTCGAGCATGATAAGAGTGTCGTTATATATGAATATCGCTTCATACATCACGTTGATATTCGGGTCGTTAAGGTTCTGCATTGTTTGCTCGAACATCTTTCCGAATAAGTTAGGATTCGTTGGAGTCATATTGACGCCGCCAGCAAAATATGTTCTGGCCAAGATGCCGACATCAGTTCCTCTCTTAAACTTCGCTCTCTGTTCAATGCTCAGTTTGTCGCGCAAATACGGATGTTTTTTATACATATAAAGAGCCTTTGGGCATTGCTCTCCTTTAATATATGTCGATTTTGAAAGTATGTGCATCTTAATATTTTTTAACAATTGTTAATGATATTTTTCTTATACATCAAACTCATGCTTACGCCTCGTGCAATCATGAAAAACAAGAATGCTATCCATAATCCATGATTTCCGAATCTTGGCATTAAGAAATACCATGAAGGGATAAAAACGAAAATCGTTGAGATTATCATGGTGTTTCTTATTGCCTTTGAAGCAGTTGCACCTATATATATACCGTCCCAAATGAATGCGGCGAATGTTATCAGTGGGATGATAATCATATATATATAATAAGGTTGTATTTCGCTTAATATTTCAGCATTATCAGAAATTATTTTAACAAAAGTGCTTGGTGATAATGCGTAAAGTATTGAAAATGGTATGCTTATGGAAAATCCCCAGATGAGGAGAAGTCGGATTACTTTCTGAAGGTTTTCTTTGTCTTTGGAACCGACGAACTTTCCGACAAGAGCTTCACCTGCATAAGCGAATCCGTCGGTGAAATAAGAGAAGATATAAAATGATTGCAATAATATCATATTGATCGCTAATATGTTATTGCCAAGTTTTGCCGATTGGTTGGTGAAGAAAGCGATGCTTATTATCAGCAGGATGCTACGAATCATCAAGTCGCGATTGACTTTAAAGAAGCGTTTCATTTTCTCTATGTCGAACAAAATTTTGGTGTTTATCTTTACGAAGTAAGCTTTGTAATTTTTTATTAACATAACAATCGCGAGGGTGAGACCGCTATATTGTGCGATTACGGTTCCCAATGCGACGCCTTTTACGTTTTGTTCGAATATTATTACTAAGATGAAACTTAAAATAATATTCATCACATTGATTAGTATTGCTATGAACATCGGGATTTTTGTGTTTTGCATTCCGACGAACCAACCGTTGAGGCAGTAGAGGAGGATGTTGGCAGGTGCCGCCCATATTCTTACGTAAAAATATGTTATTGCGAGTTCTTTGACTTCAATGCTTCCGTCGAGAAGCAGTCCGCTGAGTTTTGCAATAGGGATTTGAAGAGATAGTATTAGTATTATAATAGGTATTCCGATGCTGATGGAGCGATATAAAGAATAAATGATTTCGGTTTTGTCGTCGTTTCCGTATGATTGAGCTGTGAATCCTGTTGTTCCTGCTCTTAAAAAACTGAAGAAAGAATATAAAACGCTGAATATTGTTCCGCCTAAAGCTATTGCGCCAATGTATATCGCGGAGTCGAGATGTCCCATTAAAATCATATCGACAAGTCCTAATAACGGAATTGTTATATTGCTGATAATGTTAGGGATTGCTAATTTTAATATTGATTTATTCACTTGAAATTCTTTTTTACAAAGATACAAAAATGAATCGTTATTGGGGAGTTGTTTTTGTGTGGAAAAAGAATTTGCAACACATTGTGGAACATTGTAGAAAAAATCTACACAATTCTACGTTGCATATTTGAAAAAAATATATTAAATTTGCAGAGTCTAATGTGATTATCAATAAATTGAAATATTTAGGTCAATTGCTTTCATTTGGTATGGAATTAGATTAAATAATATTGAATTGAACACTAACTTAATTAAAACTTTAAAATAATGAAAAAAACTTTAACAATTTTGTCAGTTGCATTAGTAGCTTTCATGTTAAGCTCATGCGTAGAAAAATCAAAGAAGTATCAACAATTATTAGCTGAAAAAGAAGCTGTTGTTCTTGAAAACCAAAACATTGAAAAAGAATACAACGCAGCTCTCGGTATCATCAGCGACGTTGAAAATAATCTTAGTGCAATTCGTGATGCTGAAGGTTTAATGTTAATCAAAGGTGAAAATGATTCACAAAGAGATCAACTTAACTCAGAATTAATTCAAATCAAAGAATCTATGGCAATCAACCGCGCTAGATTAGATTCATTGTCAACAGTAATTGAAAAATCAAACAAAGACAGATCACAACTCCGTAGCACAATCAAGAAATTAAAAGCACAAATCGCTGAAAAAGAAGCTACAATCGTTGCTATGCAAGAACAACTTGCACAAAAAGATCAAGAAATCGCTGGTTTGAACACACAAGTTACAAACTTAAACGAAGACCTTACAAAAGTTACAGCTGAAAAAGAAGAACAAAGCCGCATCATTGCTGACCAAATCACAGAACTCAACACAGTTTACTACCTTGGCGCAACAAAGAAAGAAATGAAAGCTAACGGCATCTTAACAGCTAAATATATCTTGAGACAAGAAGTTCCAGCTGAAGCTTTCACAAAAGCTGACAAACGCGAACTCAAAGAAATCGTTTTCGAAACAAAGAAAGCTAGAGTTCTTTCAGCTCACCCAACAGAAGCTTACACAATCGTTGTAAACGAAAACAATCAATCAGTATTGCAAATCACAAACCCAGAATTATTCTGGAGTGTAACTAAATATTTGGTTGTTATCACCAAATAATTTTTCTGCTCGTTTTCAATATTATGGAAAAATCCGGTATCGCCTGATATCGGATTTTCTTTTTTTATTACATCTGCTTGTTTTTCGCTTTGAAATATTCGTTAAATTTGCGATAACTATTTGTCGGCAATGAAAAAGAGAATTTTAATACTAGAAGATGATGTCACTTTTGGAACAATGTTGAAGACTTGGTTCGCCAAGAACTCTTGGGAAACGACATGGATTTCAAAGGTGGAACAGGCTAAACTGGAATTTCAAAACAATTCCTTCGATTTGATACTTAGCGATTTGAGACTCCCTGACGGAGATGGTATTATCTTTCTTACATGGTTGCGAGAGAATAATATAACGACACCTTTTATAATAATGACGAGTTATTCTGATGTTCAGACTGCGGTCTTGGCAATGAAACTCGGAGCATTCGATTATCTCCAAAAACCGATAAATCCTACAGTCCTACAACAAAAAATAGAACTTGCGATAACACAGCAAACTGTTGTTAAAGACGAGAAACCTTCTGTTAAGAAAAGTTTAGAAAAACCAGCAAATAAAGTAGTTAAGGGCAGCAGTGAGGTGATGCAGCGACTTTATTCTCATATAAATCTCGTCGCTCCAACAAAGATGTCTGTTCTTATTCTCGGAGAAAGCGGTACAGGAAAAGAATACATCGCTCGTATGATACACGAGAATAGCAATAGAAAATCGGAACCATTTGTCGCTGTGGATTGTGGCAGCCTTTCTATGGAACTGGCGCCTTCGGAATTGTTCGGGCATAAAAAAGGTTCGTTCACTTCTGCGATATCAGATAAAACAGGCGTATTTGTGGCCGCTAACGGCGGAACTGTATTTTTGGATGAAATAGGTAACCTTTCATACGAAGTGCAGAAACAGCTTCTTAGAGCGTTGCAAGAACAGAAAATTCGTCCTGTGGGTTCGGCTTCAGATATAAAAGTGGATGTGAGAATAATCGCTGCTACTAACGAAAATCTCGAAAAAGCGATAGAAGAGGGTAGGTTCCGCCAGGATTTGTATCATCGTATCAATGAATTTTCACTAACGCTTCCTCCGCTCCGCGAAAGAATTGACGACCTTGAAGAGTTCGCTTATCATTTTATAAATCAAGCGAATGACGAACTTGGTAAAGAAGTGGACACTATTTCTGAAGAAGCACTTTTAATATTGAAACAGCAAAGTTGGCACGGCAATCTCCGCGAATTGCGTAATGTGATTCGACGCTCGGTATTATTCGCTCAGGATAATGTCTTGAGAAAAGAAAATTTGCCGGATTTCCCTAAGGAAAATAAAAGTCAAATGACTGTAAAAATAGAGCAACCAGAATTAGAGAATCGTGACTTAAGCTTGAATAACAGGGCAAATGAAAAGGAACAGATTATAGAGGCGTTGAAACAGGCTCGTGGAAATAAAACCATCGCGGCTAAACTTTTGCAGATAGACAGAAAGACTTTATACAACAAGATGCATTTGTATGGAATAGAACTGTAATCTATTCTATATCATACTTCTCGCTTAAATATAAAAGGAAATCGTCGACTTTGTTCATAAAGTTGATGGATTCTTCTTTCCATTCTGGAAATACACTCTCGTCTTTTCCTCTTAACTTGTCCATTTTCAATAGGAAATCAGCGCATTCCTTTTGGTTTAACTGGACAAACATAGGATACATTTTATGACATAATCTGACTGCTTCTGAAAAATCATTGCTGTTAATTATCTCGTTGAAAACGATAATGTTATGAGATGTCGTTTCGGTAAATGTCATAAGAATATTCCTGATGTCATCATCGCTGTCAAACATAGAACATAGTTCTGGAAAATCGTTTTGATATTTTGAAACATTCTCTGTTTCATCCTTGAAATTTGTGTTGAATAATAATGCTAAGTCGTTGAGAGAAAATGGTTTCTTTAAGTAATCGTCAAAACCGTTCTGGCAAGCGATGTCTTTGTCGTATTCCGAACGTGCAGTCATTAGAACGACCTTCTTGTCGCTGTTGATTTTCTTAACTTTTTTTAACACGTCAAGTCCGCTGAATGCGCCCATCTCTCTGTCTGTCAATATTAAATCGTAATTGTTAATGTTTATTAAGATTTTGTCAAATTCTAAGGAAGAATGGCAGATTTCGCAGCTTATTTCAAGTTTGTTCAGCATTGACTTAATGACTGTCAATAAAGTCTTATCGTCGTCAATGACCAAAACGTTTAATTTGATATTAGATTTGATTTTTTGAATCTCGGTTTCTTCTTTAATTTCTTGTTTGTCAATAAATTCAGTTGGAAGTTTTATTATGAATTCGGAACCTTTGCCAAGTTCGGAACTTACATTTATCTCGCCATTAAGCAAGTCGATGAGTCCTTTGACGACGAATAGTCCGAAACCGCTGCCTTCGATAAGGCTTTCGTTATTGTCGATGCGGGAAAATGGTTTGAAAATCTCGTCTAATTTATCCTGAGGAATGCCGATACCTTCGTCTGAAATATTGAAAATAAGAGTAGTATTATTATCTTTTGAAACCTTGAAATTAACATTGCCGTCGTTAGTATATTTTATTGCATTCGACAGGATGTTACTTAAGATTTGTTTGATTTTAAGAGCGTCCGATTTTATAAATGTCCCGTCTTCTAATTCGTTGTCATATATGAAGTTAAGATGTTTGTTTTTGGCAAGAGGTGCGAACATTTCGCTTAAGTCGTTGCATAATTTCTTGATGCTGAATTCTGATGTAATAAGGCTTTCTTTTCCTTGATCTAATTTAGAGAAATTCAAAAGATTTGTTAACAAAGAAAGTATGTGGTCGGCGGAGTTTTTCATTGATGCAATCACGCGTCTTTCCTCGTTCTCTGATGAATCTATTTCCATCAGTTCCAGATTGCCCAAGATAGAAGATAGGGGAGACTTGATGTCGTGAGATACGGAAAGCAGTAGTTTGTGCCGGCTTTCCATAATTTCTTCAGTGCGTTTTTTTGCTTCTTCTGTCGCTTTGCGAGCGATGACGACTTTCTTTATGTTGTTGAAAATAAAGAATATAAAAATCAATATTGTTAATAAAGCAATGCTGGCGATTATTATTGAGATATTTATGTTTCTGTTTATTAAGATTTCGCTTTCTTGTATTTCCTTGACGATACTGTTAATTGTATATTTGTGAAGATTTATTAACAAATCGGAAATCTCTTTTGTTATTTTTTGGTCGGAGAGAAGCAGGTTGTTGTATTTTCTCTCAAAAGTCTCTATTCGTTTTTTGTATTCTTTTCTGCTTTTTTCTGTAGACGATTGAATCACACTCAGCAGCAATGTCGTTTCATCGTCGTTTTCTGATATTGTGTCTATTGTTGTTTTGGAAACAAGAACGATGCTATCTGTATGATTCTTTGGAGAAAATGCCTCGCCTAGGCGTTGGAAGAAGTTTTTCTTTTCAGATTTATAAACGATAGTGTCTTGTATGCTTTTGCTTACAGTTGTGGTTTTTGGACTCGGGTGATAGCCGTCGATGATGGAATATATCTCGACATAAGGGTTGAATGATTTTAATTGCTTGCTGATGGCTTCGATATTTTCTTCTTTTTTATGAAGAAGTTCGTTGATTTCATTTAGAGTTGCGGTGTCGAAGTCTTCGTCGCAGAGACTTGTTATAGAATCGTTTAATTCTGGTATGCTGGAAATTGTTATTTTGAAATTATTGAGGTGGTTTTCGTTGCCGGATAAAGAGTATAAGTTGGCGTAAGACTGGGCTTTGTTGATTTTTTCAATCAGTTGGTTTGTGAGAGATAATATCGTCTCGTTTTTCTTTATGTTTTCTCTTTGACTGCTGATTGATTTTTTTGTCGTAATTACGTAATGAATCAAGCCGCCGCATAGCAATACAGCTAACAAGAATATTATTATTGCGTTTTGTTTTACGCGATTTTCGTGTTGACGGCGATGATTTTTCATGAGTACAAAGATAGGAAGAATTTGTTAGAAACAACTAGCGTTTTATGTAAATAATACAATATGAATATCTTAATATATTAAAAATAAAATTAATAATGTAAAAAACTTGACATTCCCTCTTTAATAATATATCTTTGCAAGTTAAACGTGAATTGGGTTATTATGAGAGAAATTTACTGTATTGCCAAAGGTCTATTACTTTTAATGTTTTTACAATTATTTGTAAATCATAATGTTTATGCTCAAAGCGATGCTTTCTTTAACAGTAAAAAAGAAAAACGCTTTGAACTTTTTGATGACACGCAGGCACCTCCATTGCCTTATTCTCATGGTTTAACTGATAATTTTTCTGCAGATACTCCTGTTCCAATCGGGGGGGGTAATGCCGTTTTTGTATTATTATCAATAACTTATGTAACTATTGTTTGTTTTTGCCGTCGTAAAAGGGTAAAGAATGCAGGTAAAATGCTTTCTTTACTCTTTTTATTTGTATTAGGATCCAATTCGCTTTTTGCACAAAACTATTATTTTGATAAGCCTGTCGAATCTTCCGATGGAACTAACATGACTATTTTTGGTCAACTGAAGATTGACGGAGAATTCGCTGATGAAAATATTGAAATTGCCGCTATATGCAATGACGAGGTGAGAGGCAGGGCATTCATAAGAAAACAAGGAAGCATGTATCTTTTCTTCCTTACGGTTTATGGCAACACCAACGACGTTATTCATTTGGAGTTTTACGATCATATCATTGGAACAGAACTCAACGTAAGCAGCGATTTCATAATAACCTACAATGCTTCAAGTACGAACCTCAATGCGGGCGTCTTGGATTATTATACAATCAAATATAAATTTATCGGAACAGACAAAGACTGGAATGAAATATCTAATTGGCAACTTGTGTGTGAAGGATGGACAGATCCTCAGCCAGCGACAGACCTACCTTCATCCAATCCAAAGAGAATAGATGATATTATAGTGGCAGAAGACCTCGACGCTACTTTGGATTATATAGTGAAAAATGTAGAGATATTGGCAGCTTTCACTTTGAAAATAACATCAACAGGAGCTCTTGAGATAATAGGCGATATCGCAAATACAGATGAGAACGCTTTGATAGTGGACGCAGACATCAACGGCACTGGATCTTTGGTGCATAACAGCGATGATGTAATAGCAAAGGTGAATTGCTATATCGATAACAGCAGTCTTACTAGAAGCTGGAGTGCCGACTGGCATTTCATCTCTTCTCCTGTCGCAAATCAGACGATAGAGAGTTTCATTCCTACAGAAGAAAACTACGACTTCTACACATGGTCGGAATTTAACTCAACATGGAACAACCAGAAAAAAGACAATTCAACGACGAATGATTTTTACACAGATAACGGATTTGATTTCGCAAAGGGAAGAGGTTATCTCGTAGCATACGAAAATGAAGGATATAAGAAATTCTTGGGAACCTTGAACAACGGCGATGTGACTTATCCGCTCTCTTGCAGCACTGACGGAGAATTCGTTACAGAAAAGTATACAGGTTTCAACCTACTCGGAAATCCTTATCCTAGTTACATCGACTGGGAAGCAGAAGGATGGACACGCGATATGCTGGAACTACAGACAGTATGGATTTATGATGATGACGTAAATAACTACATCACTTATACGCTTGGTGGCGTGGCGACAAACGGCGGCTCACAATATATTGCACCTTGTCAAGGATTCTTCGTGAAGGCGTTAACTCCAGGTGATTTCGTGATGACTAATGATATAAGAACCAAATCAAAATCAGCTTTCAGAAAAGACAATGAC
>JAZOSA010000027.1:0-25195 GCA_045656905.1 Bacteroidales bacterium | reverse complement strand
CACCAAGTTGAACTTCAAAGTCATAAGTAATTGGAACACATTGTTCTTTGCAACTTTGACCAGTGATAACACCAGATACTGTTGCTACGCCGTCTAATAATTTAACTTTTTGTGTGAAAACAGCTTCTTTTTCAAAGAAATGTTCGTCGATTTCAAAAATGTCGCTGTAATGAACTATAGCTTCTGGTTCTTGTACGCCACCGATGCGTTCAATGCCGAGAGTGTCGATGAAGTCGAAATAAAGAGGCATTGGTCCGCCGAATGGAGTGTTTTGTGAATAAAGATGCCAACCATCTTCGATTTCTGCTTTGAATACAATATTGTACTCATTCTTGTTTAATTTCTCTGTTTCTACTGTCCATTGTACTGGTTCTAAGATCTGAGCCTTAGCGATGAATGGAACCATTAAAACCAAGAAAGTAAAGAGTTTAAAAAACTTTTTCATGATTTTTTGTTGATTTATTATAATAAATTTGATTTAATTTTTTCTCTACAAAAAAGTGCGCAAATTTAAGAAAAAATATTTAATGCTCTAAATCACATTGAAAAATTACTTTAGTAGAGTCTAGAATTTTAACCTTATCGTTAATTCTATATCCGACAACCCATAGAATCAAGCCGTTAGCATCTTCCATAATCCAGACATTACGCTTCTGGTATTCCGAGAATCCCAAGTCGTTGAAGAAATCGCTCAGCAATTTGGAACCTTTCATTCCCAACGGTTTAAACTTATCGCCTTTTTTCCAATGACGCAGTTTCAAAGGAAACGCTATCTTATCCATATCAAACTGCGCCGCAACTTTAGGGTCTTTTATAAGTTTGAAATCAGCGTCTTTGACGTAAGTTGAGAGGCTGAGTTGCTGAGTTGCTGAGTTGCTGAGTTGCTGAGTTGCTAAGATTTTGAGATTTTGAGATTCTATTATGATTTCCTCATCTCCTTCCATTTCTGCAAAAATCTCAATCTTATCTTTTTGCACGGACGCGATTAATCGTTGACAATGTCTGTTGTCCGTTGTCTGTTGTCCGTTGTCATTATAAAACATCACTCCCGACTTCCCGTTCTTCATCGCTTCGAACATCGACTCCGCCTGATTAAAATTAAATCCGAATCGCCTCACCCATTCAAAGAGAAGCTGTCGTCCGTTTTCATTTTCTAAAAAATATTTAACATCGACACTTCTGCAATCGCTGTCGACATGTTCTATCGAAGCGAATTTCTCTTCGAGCAGACTTCTATACAAATCATTTTCCGAAGAGAGACAGTCGATGGAGAAGTTCAGGCTCTGGCGAGCGTTGTTTTTCATCTCATCAAAAATCGGAATGATATTATGACGAATCTTATTTCTGAGATAAACAGTTTCTTGGTTAGTATAATCTTCCACCCACTGAATGCCGTTTTCTTTTGCGAAAGTCTCGATTTCATTTCTGTTTGACCAAAGCAAAGGACGGATGTAGAAGTCGTTTTGCGGTTTCATTCCTTTGAGACCTTTGATGCCAGAACCTCGCAAGAAATTGATGAAGAACGTCTCAATCTGGTCATCGCCATGATGAGCGAGAGCGACTTTATTGAAATTGTGAATTTCCTTTAACTCTTTAAACCAAGCATAACGCAGTTCACGCGCCGCCATCTCGATGGAGAGAGAATTCTCTTTGGCGTAAGCCTCCGTATCGAAATGTTTTATATAAATAGGTATATTATTTTCTTTTGCGAAAGCCGTCACGAAACGCTCATCACGGTCTGAGTCGTCGCCACGCAGATGGAAGTTACAATGAGCGAAAGCGAGTTGGCTGTTGGCCGTTGGCTGTTGGCTTTTGGCTGTTGGCTTTTGGCTGTTGGCCGTTGGCACTTCGACAGGCTCAGTGACCAAATTGAGTTGCTGAGTTGCTGAGTTGCTGAGTTGCTGAGTTGTGGACGAAGTCTGTTGTCTGTTGTCCGTTGTCTGTTGACTTAATAAAAGAAGTTTCGCCAGCACCATGGAGTCGACGCCGCCGCTGAGTGCCAGCAGGACTCTGTCATCTCTCCCGATGAGATTATGTTTCTCGACAAAACTCTTAAATTCTTTTAACATAAAATATTATTTACTCATGAAATAAACAATGAGAAAACCGATGCTCAAGCCGATTGCTCCGCAGAGGAAATATATCAACAACTTCGTCGGTGTGAGACCTTCTTCCAAGACCTCGTCGATTTTCTTCTTCACCACATCGCCCACTCTTACACTTTCATATTCCTCAGGAAGAGAAAATTCCGGTTCTTCAAAAGTCATATCACAACTCTTTACAGGCCGCGGTCTTTTTTCAAAATTATAATCTAAAACGTAATTATCCTCGAGAAGGAAACGAACTGCTGTGGGTTGTTGACTATTAAGTTGCTGAGTTTCTGAGTTTCTGAGTTTCTGAGTTGTGGATGATGTCTGTTGTCTGTTGTCCGTTGTCTGTTGACCACAAAACACCATCGCACGTTTTCCTTCGTTTTGTTTTAACAGGATTTCGGTATCGTCGATTGTTATGTAAGACTCTATGTTGCTGAGTTGCTGAGTTGCTGAGTTGTGGACGAAATCTGTTGACTGTTGTCTGTTGACTGTTGTCTCAAAATAAAGAACTAACAATGAAACTGCCATCGAGCTTAAATCCTCGTGAAGCTGGATTATGATGTCGCCATCAGCGAGCTGATAAATCTTGAAATCCACATCAGGAGCGAAAGAGTTAGGATATAATTTTATCCAGTCTTTCAATAACTCTTTGACATCTTGGGCTGTTATCTGTTGGCAACTAAGTTGCTGAGTTGCTAAGTTGCTGAGTTGCTGAGTTGTGGACAATGTCTGTTGTCTGTTGTCTGTTGTCTGTTGACCATTGACCTCAGCGACTAAACCCTGACCGCTGACTGCTGACTGCTGACTGCTAATTCTGATATAATCCATAAATTTATTTTTTGGTTTTGTTTCTTCTTTTATCTACTGAGAATCCGAAGCCGCCGATTTTCTCTCCTATTGAATAATATTTTCCGTGTGAGTAAGTTATGAGGTCGGCTTGGTTGAGTTGGAACTGACCTGTACTTGGGTCGTAGAATTTTGTATCGCCGTTGACAGCAACGACATTAGCGATAAACATATCATGCGAGCCGAGTTCCTTCACTTCCACCACCTGACATTCTATATTGAGCGGCGACTCCGCGATGAGAGGCGCCTTGACGACTTGTCCCTGCTCCGCTGTGAGGTGCATCTCCTTGAATTTGTTATAGTCGCGACCAGAACGCACACCACACCAATCGGTAGCGCGAGCCAACTCTTCAGTAGTGACATTGATAACAAACTCTTTAGTACGCGATATTATCTCATGAGAGTGACGTTCCTTACGTATTGATACGTAACACATAGGAGGATTGGTGCAGATGGTGCCAGTCCATGCTGCCGTCATGATATTATAGTTTTCGGGACTATCGCCGCAGCTCACCATCACAGCAGGCAGCGGATAAATCATAGTACCCGGTTTGAATGACATCTTCATATTTTTTATTTTTTGCAAAAATAAAAAAAGTCAACAGACAACAGACAACGGACAACAGACTTTTTTTGAACTCTGAACTCTGAACTCAGACACTGACTGCTAACTTTCAATTTTCAACTACTAATTGCTGACCGCTGACTGCTGATAGCTAATCTGGGCGTTCCGGCTTTGCCGTCGGGCTTTCCGCTATATCTTTGCTCGCTTCATTTTCGTCTCGCTCAAAAAATCCCGTTCCCAATTCTCGTCCCCGTCCCCGAACCTCGTTCCCGTTCCCGCTCGCAAAGGATGCCGCTCCAATCCCTAACGCATTGGAAGCGATTAAAACCAGGCAAAAATCCAGAAATCCAAAATTCCGTTAAAATCCAAAATTCCGTTGAGACGCCACAGGTGTGACGTCTCTACAACTCCTAACTAATAAGGCGTTGCCTTATTCTATATTTGTTTCGCCCTTTCATGGCTCAAATCCTCACACCCTTAATTCCCATCCCCGAAAACCTCACGCAAAGACGCAGAGAACACAAAGGAATTATTCATTGCTCTGGGCTCAAAGCTCAAAACTCCTAACTAAAACTTGTTGTCTTGTAGTCTTATAGTCTTGGTGTCTAAAAAAAATCCGCCATAACTTCCAATTCCGTTCCCCAATATCTTCCATCATATTTTGCGTGGCGCAATATGCCTGAACCTCCCATTTCCGTAATGAGATAATCGAAACTTGCGACAGTATAAATCTTTTCCGGAACCACGTCGTCATAAATGCCCGTCACAGGATTCAAGATCTGAAGGTTGGAAATGCGTCGCGTTTCGTCTTTCACATGAGAGCAGAGATGATGATTATCCAAGGCAGCAGGCGTCGGTATTGACACATCGACATCATAACGCATGCCGCTAACCTGCAGGAACGCGCCCGACTCATCAGGCAGCAACGCCACCGAGAACTCCATCGCGTCGAGCAGCTGCTGTCCCGTCATAGTTGCAGTACACACCATATTACCGAACGGCATCACAGCGAGCAGGTCATTTAGCGTCACCTCACCTTTTTTAAGACCTGCGCGGATGCCACCGCCATTGATAAGAGCGACATCGGCGCCGGTAAACTCACGGAAAGCATCGGCACAGAAAGCACCGAGCTCAGTCTGCTGCTTTCTCACGAGACGCTTGCCACTCTCGTCACAGACATCCAAATCCCTATCCAAGAAACCAACCACCTTACAGCCCGACTGCTCCACTCCCATCTTGATGCTGTCAACGAAATGCTGCGTCGCAACATCCACGAGAGTTGAGTCAGATTTTATATTGACAAGTCGTGATGAAAGACCGCCATCAGGATTGATAGTCAGCAGACCGACATTTTCAAAGGCGAAACCGGAAGAAGTAAGCAACACCGCTTCATTATCTTTATTTTTTAGCCAACGTTCTTCTATAATATGATGATCATGACCGTCGATGACAGCGTCGAGACCAATGGTATTAGCGATGAGCGAGGTTGAATTCGGCATATCGCCTATTGTTTCACTATCGCCGAGATGCGTCAGTGCCACGACATATTCCGCTCCATTGTCACGAGCCTCGTCGATGAAACTCTGCGCGTTGGAATAAAAATCCTCCCGCATGAAACTATACAACGGATTACCATCGCCATCGCTGAGACTCATCACCGTGCCGCTCGACGGCGTAGTGAAACCGAGAAATGCCACGTCGATATCACCATAACTTATGATATGATAAGCAGGAAAAGGAAATTCGTCAGTCTGGACATTTTTCAAATTAGCGCAAACCACTTTAGCATTCAGGCTTTCGGAGAAGGCAAAGAGCTGATTCATTCCGTAGTCGAGTTCGTGATTGCCGAGAGCGACTACATCGTAATCCACCTTATTCATTATATCCACAATAAGTTCGCCGTCCGACACCGATGCTATCACGCCGCCGCTTGCGAAGTCACCGCAAGAGACAGTGGTGACGAAACCAGCAGTATCAGAAATGATGTCACGCAGAGCCACGAGTTTAGCGTAGCCATCCACGGCACAATGCACGTCGTTATCGTAGAGGATGGATATTGGCTTTTGGCTATTGGCTGTTAGCTGTTGGCTATTAGCTGTTGAACTTTGAGCATTGGACTTTAGCCTTTTGTCATTAGTCTTCACATGCGAGTCGCAGGATGTAAGCAGCGACATTAGTATTATCAGTGGCAATAGTTTAAGCATAGGATGATGTTTTATGCAAAGATAAGAAAATGGCGAAAGGCTAATGTCGAAAGACTAAAGTTTTTTGTTATGGGCAGTAGGAAACTCAAAATCCCTCATACCCTCAGTTCCTCATACCCTTAATTCCTAATTCCCGAAACCTCTGTATCGGCGACATCCGTCAGTCGCATCTTGCCATCAGCAGCTTGAAGTTTGAATTGGTTACAATTTGTAACCGTTTCATTTCCCTCATTCTTTAAACGATTTTTTAATACTTTCCAATAATTTCTCGATGTTTGATAATCGTTCTGTTCTGTCAATACAGCAACTACATCGACAATTGCGAAATACCATTTTTCTTGTTCGTCATCCCAGATGGTGCGGACTTTCTTTGTCTCGAAAAGTTGTAATGATTCTTTCTTCGTCATAAATCTTGTGTTTTAAAGTTTCTGTACAAAAGTATAAAGAAAAATCTTCGCTTTTACAATTTTAACATTTTTTAACTTTTATGTGGTTATTTGGCAAGTTAACGGGAATAAGCTATTGAACTAAGGCTTTTGGCTTTTGAACTAAGAACTAAGAACCTTGGTGACTTTTATCAAATAATTCATATCGTCACCAAACATTTTAGCGATATTTTTATTAAATTTGCAGATAGTTATTTAATAAACTTAAGCAATAAAAATTAGACCAATGACCAAGATTTCTATTAGATTTTACAATGACCATGAGGTCAGAGCCCTTTGGGACGAAGATAATTCAAAATGGTGGTTTTCAGCTGTTGACATTATCGCTGCAATCACAGAAAGTCCTAATCCAAGAAAGTATTGGAGTGTAATGAAAACCAGACTTAAAAAGTCAAATAGCGAGTTGACTACAAATTGTAGTCAACTGAAACTTACAGCTGCAGACGGAAAAAAATACGCAACAGATTGCTTTATTCAAGATGATATAATCACATTGGTCAAAGCAATTCCTAGCAAAAGAGGAAACGATTTCCTTGATTGGTTTTTATACAGCGATAACACCATCGACGGACAAAGCAGAAAGAAAGCTTACACCTTGTTCGAAAGCGGTTTACTCGGCACTTTGGAACCTGGCAGCATCAAGTGTCTGCAGCAGATACATGCATATCTATTCGGAGGACTTTATGAGTTTGCGGGGCAGATACGCAGCAAAAACATCAGCAAGAGAGGTTTCACCTTTGCTAACGCCTTACACTTCCCTACCATATTGCGTAGCATAGAGAATATGCCAGAAACGACATTCGATGAGATTGTTGACAAATACGTTGAGATGAATGTTGCGCATCCTTTTATGGAAGGCAACGGCCGCAGCACACGGATATGGCTTGACCTGATGTTCAGACGCTCAATGAAGAAATGCGTTGACTGGAGTAAAATTGACAAGAACGATTATCTCAACGCCATGCAGAAGAGCGTTGTTGACCCAACCGAAATCAAACTACTTCTACAATCTGCATTAACTGACAAGATTCACGACCGCGAGACCTTCATGAAAGGAATAGATTATTCATATTACTACGAGCAAGAAGGTTGAACTAAGGCTGTTGGCTGTTGGCTGTTGAGCTAAGAACTAAGAACCAAGAACCTTGGTGTCTTGGAGACTTGGTGTCTTGGCGACTTAAAAAAATCCCTCAGTTCCTCATACCCTTAGTTCCTAACTCCTAATTCCTCACTCCTAATTATATTCGAACTTGGTACGAAGATGGTACGAACTTGATAGGGAGATGGTTGGGAGGAAAATTGTTGAAGAAATTATATTTTTACAAATTATTTGTGAGAGGATTTTTATTAAATTTGCAAGACTGTCACGTTTTCAACTATCATAAAATATTATTTCTTTTTATTTGCTTTTGATATTAAAGACACTAAACTTGTCGTATATGTCAATGGTCCTCCTAGATTATTCCAGCAATATTCTTGCAACTCTTTTTCCGCACTATTTGTTTTAAACAATTCAAATACTAGATAAATCTTATTAGCATCATTTCGCTCTCTTTCTACATCCACCAAATTTGTACCTACAATCTTATATTGCGGATAACCTTTTTGTATTAGCTGAGATCTTGTATATATTTTAGGTCCTCTCTTTACAATCTTTATCAAATTCTGCGACTCATTTCCATTATGCAACAAAAGATAACGGGCATTTATCAATTTGTCATCCAATGATATAGATCCTTTACTATCTCCTGCACGCATATTATACATATGATTCTGCAAAATCCAATCTAAATGTTCCTGACTTTTATAATATGCAACTATGACATTTGTCTCATCTGGCAAAAAATCTCGATTCTCATAAACTGGTTCTGGCATATTTTCCATAACCACATTTACATTCTCCTCTTTATATAGAGAATGATAATAATAGGACATCTTTTCTCTTTGCGATGTTCTGTCAAGCATGTGTGCTTTTACTTCTGCAATAAATTGCTTCAGAGAAATGCTATCCTCTTCCCAATGTCCAGGTCTTATACTGAAAGCTCCAAGTCCTGGGACGACTTCGTGAAAACCTTTGATTGATTTATTTTCAGTACCAGGGTATAAAATATATGCTCCGCTTGTTCTGCGAATTGCATCCTTGTAAGCGTGCATTTTCAACAAATCAGCTCTTTTGTATATACCACATTCCTGTTCTTCCTTTTCTATCAACAAATCTTCAGCTTCGCAGTTCGTATTTTCAAGAGTAATCTTGTTCAGTCTATATTTTGCATCAAAGTGTATATGTGTAATAAGGTCTTGCCTCTCAGCTTCGTTTTCATCAATTTCTCCTGGCCAAAGCGACAATGTATAATCTGGTCGCATTGCCATAGTCCAACTTCCTGCTTTGTGTATTGAATCTTTATCATCTGCAACCTTACTAAAAGTACGGTTATAATAAAAAGCAACATTAATCTTTCTTGATAAAGTTTCCTGTTGACCATATACCATACGCGTCTTTCCTTGTATGAGATTCAGATTTATTTTATCTGAGTCAAAACTCACAAGTTGCAATTTATCTTTTGCTTGTATGTCAAAAAATTGGCTAATCAATTCCAACAACTTGAAGAATAGCCAATATTCATAAAGTGTTGCTACATTCTTTTTACCTGCGCTGTACACGTCATCGCCACCATCCCAGTTTAGTTTTGCAGCAAGGTCAAACAACAACCATGATTGCAATATCTCCCTGTAACCCTCTTTTCTTTGAAGTACAGGACTATTCATATTCAGGTGTGTAGGCATTGAAATCTGCCTAAAAAATTGATTCTCCAAGTATATATTCAATAACTCAATTGTAGTTTCTGCTTCTGCTTTTAAACGGCTAGAAGCATTCTTCATTTCTTTGAGATCCCAACAAAACATTGACAAAGAACGGAGAACGAATTTTATAAATTGATTTTCTTGATTGTCTATTGTATCTTTCTTATACTCAACTTCAATTGTGCGTGGTACGCTTGTCAAACATGAAGGTATGCCTCTTCTGTAACTTTCGGATAGGTTTATCCTGTCATTGCTAGAAACAATTTCTCGTATATTTTTTCGTGTAAACCTTTTAACACCATCTATCTTGCGCTGAATATTTGAATCTGTCCACTTCCTTATTGGGTTGGATATTATTTTATGAATTGCTTCGGAAAAAGCATCACTTTCAATCAATGACTTCACAAAAGCGAAGCGCTGATAAAGAGTCTCAGCAGAAGTGTTTGTATCAATCTCAAGTCTTTGTGTTACTGGAGCACCTTGTTGCAGTACAAGGTCGGTATAATATTCAGCAATATCCCCAAGCATTTGCCTATAATCAGTCTCGTAGTCTGATTTTGTGCTTCTTATTTCAATATCAGTCTTTCCAAAAGCCTCATGGGTTACATTGTTGAATACATTTATTGTCAGTGTGCCAACATATATACCAGTGGTTATTCTCCCCTCATTTTTGTGTCTCTCCGATCTATGATGAGTGATTATTTCATTAATGGCTTCAAGCTGATAAGTGCTACCGTCATCACTTGTACACTCATATGTGTATGAACATCCTTCAACCAAATAGAATTTAGGGGCATTTATAGATAACGAATCTTCCTCATACAATTTTGCTGTTGAGGATTCTGGATAAATGTAGAGTTTTACTTCACCACATTTTCCATTTACTAGTATCTCAAGATATGTCTTCTCTTGCAACATTATTGATTATGCTTCGGCGAAACTTGTAAAACCGTTGGCGTAGGCCGATTCGTACATTCTAAAGATCTTATCGGCACTTTCTTTGTATATTGCCTTGTCAATGTTTTCATATACAATCTGCATTGTGTCTTTAATGCTTGGGTCAAAGCATAATCTCCAAAGAGCTTTCAACGCAGGTTCCAGTTTCTTGCGTGAACCGTGTAATTTAGGCAATAACTTTTGAATAATAGCAGCATCTAGAATTTCTTCTTCACTCATTTTTTTATCTGTGTCATCATTCTTATATGCTTGGCTAATGAAACGGAATATTTCAGTAGCAGAACGATAACCAAATTCTGCATTTACATTCTTGAGCTCTGTAAAGAAAGCTTTCAGAGTATCTGTTGTTGATTTTTCGTTATCAAACTCTTTGCAGTTTGCCAATTTAACAAAGTCTGCTCCCATTCCAGCCGCTTTGCTGCAAATGGATAAACAATCAATCTGTTTGACACTGTCAAGAAATGCAGACATTTCGTCTACTGATATTTTAAACTCAATTACATTTGCACGGTCAAGCACCTTTGGCGAGAACATATATGTCGTTTCATCAACGTTTATAGTTCCAATAATAAATAGGTTATCAGGCAACCCGATTCTTTCAGGAACATTACTTTCACAACTTTCACTTTCGTCATTGCACTCCTTCCATAGAGCAATTGCTTCGCGACTTTCCATTGCTGAAAGGAAATCAGCAAAGTAACGCTCCACATAACTCAAGTTCATTTCATCCAATATGAGGAAGAACGGTTTACTTGCATTCTCTGGCTTGTTAGCTTCTATCAATAAATCTAGCACCCCGTTTTCAGGTTTTATGTACTCTCCAGGCTTCAAGGCGTTAGGATATCCAAGTAGCGGTTCGCGGTTTGTCCAGTCTGCGCCAACGCTAACCACACACATCTGTTTTTCTTTGTCTTCAACCAATGCTTTGGAAAAAGCTAGTGCCAGTTGAGTTTTACCAGAGCCTGCCAATCCACTAAGAATAAGGAAACGTTTTGCCATCAATGAAAAGGCAAATCTCTTAATCAGGGAAGGAGAATAAAGTAGCCCTGTTTGGTTGATAAATTCTATGATAGAGTTAATAGAAAATGGGACACTTACTGTAAAAGGTAACACTTCTGCTTTTATATGTGGTTCTTTTTTAGATATTGTTTTATCAATAATTTTTTCCATTTGCGTTATATTTTGGTCTTTAGTTGCAATATATTCTTCATATGCCTCTTTGAATTTATTTATCATGACCAAGCATTTTTCGTTATCGTTTATAGGCCATTCATTTGAGTATATTGCAGAATTTTGGTATTGTTGATTGCTTATTTCAAGTTTATTAGATTCTTTTAAAAGCTCATTGTCAACCTTAATTTTTTTTCTAATTTGATCTCTTTTTGCACTAATCAATTCTGGAGATGTTTTCGTTACTCCCTGTGCCAATGTGATGTAAACTGTCTTTAAATCTTCAGAAAATAGAAAAACAATATAAACACCTTTTTGTGTAGTTTGCGTCTCGTCAGTATGCATTATGGCAATCCATGGACATTGGGTAACTCTACCTTGTCCTACTGAGCTCTTGATCTTATATATGTTTTTTTCAAAAAAACATTCAAGTATTGTCGGAATATCTGTCTTAAAATTAGATGCAAAACTATTGGCAATATTTGATACACCTTTTCCAATTAGTCGTTTATATGTATCTCCGTACCCTTGACAATTTTTCAAAAGATTGTTGAGTTTTCCAATTAGATCAAGATCTTTTGATGTGAGATTGTCAATGGGTGATATATTTTCTTTATTCATAACATTGAGAGGATCTATATAATTTGAAACAAGTACAGCACGAAGTTCTGCTCTTGCATTAGAATCTTTCAGTAATAGTTGTAATTCTGTGTCAATACGTGCGTAAGCAATATTTTTTCTGAGGTTACTTGTCGAATAATTACTTATGTCTGGAACAAGATTTGCCGTTGTAGACACCAACTCCCAAAATGGTTCTGTACGCATGTGATAATATGGGTAATTTATCTTCGGGTCATATATTGAGTTATTTCCCAGATGCAAAGCTACGTTATACTTGAATTGATTTTCTAAAACATCAGAAAGTTGAACGCATGAATCCGTAATGATACCTTGCTCAACAAGGTCAATCACAGATAGCAATAACAATGCTTTATGCGGTGCTGGCTTCTCCTGCATCTTCATTGTATGAAGAGAAGAAAAGCAATTTATATAATAGTTTAAGTCTTTCATCGGAATCTTATAACCCTCATTTCTATTTGTTAATAAAGTCAACTGATTATTTATACAAACTTATCATTTATATAACCTTAGCCATTCGGATTCATTTAATCCAACTCGAGATAATTGTGCACAATAATTATTTACTATTCTTTGAGCGTGCAGGCTTTTTATATTTACAATCCATTTATATCTATCATCATACGAAGATGTAAAGAAAAACGAGCCATCATTCTCTTTCTTAGCTCGTATTAAACCATTACCTTCAGTGGGTTTAAATTTTATTGTCTTGATTTCATATGATTTCTTGTCAGGAAATAATTTTTTCCCATCCTCTACAATGATTGGGTTCTCTCCTGATTGCGACAGAGGAAGAAATAAAAATCTTCGTTCATCTACAATACGTTTGGAATCGCATGCTTGTTGAATGCAAATATAATATTGTCCTGAATCTGAGCAAACAATAGTTCCTAGAGTTAAAATTGGCGAATTTGACAAAGGCTTAAATACATTTTTATGATGTGTAAGTATTGCGAATTGATCATTAGAATTGTTTATATCACAATCATTATAAGTAAACAATTCGGGTAC
Organism: Bacteroidales bacterium; assembly: GCA_045656905.1. GTDB lineage: Bacteria > Bacteroidota > Bacteroidia > Bacteroidales > F082 > Limimorpha. Next base: position 12,462 of record JAZOSA010000027.1, on the reverse strand, counting down.
TGATAATTGTATTTTTTTTGCATTACTCTTACTAATATTTAATCCTGCATCTTGTATTTTTTCGTATAAATCTTGTTTTTCAGATATTAATATTTGTTTTAAAATTTCTGGGGTGACATTTATAGTCACTCCGTTACACACGACATTATGCTTTATTATATTGCTGTCTATCCATTTATTAATCCATTCTGTTGTGTCAATATTACATGATTCTATTAATTCCGTAATAGCGTCTCCCAAAATTTGAACTAATAAATCTTTAGCTTCTGTTGCATCTGGAATCATTACCTTATGTCCTAGATATGCAGGGTCTAATACAGGTGAGAATACTCCTAGTATTCTAGAAGTATTATTCCTAATAATGTTTATAGCTTCCAATGCAAAGTTGGAAACTAATCCAGAAGACATTTCAGCAAATGCAGATGTAATTAAATTAGGTAATTCATTATAATGAATAAGAAACTTTTTCAACTCTTCATTATGGTCATACTGTGTTTCTCCGTATTCACCTTTTCCTCTTACAAGCAACTTTAGGTTATTAAATTGCATTGAAAAATTTGTTTCATCAAAAGAATAATCGGGAAACTGCTCTCTAAGAACATCTTTGATTGCCGTAATTGTATCCCCAGTATAGATAATTATTAATTTGAGTTTTCTATTACCATTGTCTTTAAGTTGCTCATTTATAATCTTAAGTGTATATTCTCCTCGTGTATCTTCAACATCTGCATCAGCTTCTGGATTTAGTTCATCTTTAGCATCTGTTTCTAAATCAAGACGCCAATCCAGAATGATAACATCTGCTTTATCAAGAATAGAATAATATTTATCTATATCCGATTCTTTTTTCGGAGCGTAGATAGCACATATCTTCTCTGATTTGGCAAACTCATTTGAAACAACTTGGGCATCAAAAGCATTTCTTTCAACATCCCCTTTATATGCGTTATCATCAATAAATACAACGTTTTGTATAAATCTATTAGCCACATCTTTTGACAACTTGAAAAAATCACTCTCCATATTATTAATTTTGTGGTTTCTGAATCTTAAAAGTAACTGTCGAACCTTCTCTTGGAGGGATAACAGATATTTCATAACCTTCTGCATTTAATACTTCTTTACTTATATTTAGTCCCAAACCTCTTCCGTTAGGCTTCCTTGTAAATTGTAATTCAAACACGCGTTCCCAATCTTGAAGTTTAATCTCTGGACCATTATTCGATATATATATAGCATTCTCGTCTGCGTGCAAACGAATTGTCTTTTGCTGAACATCGCTTTGCTTTAACCAATATATTGCATTGTCAATAATATTAACAAACACAGGATAAAAAGTCGATCTAAATCCATATAACTTACTGCTAGCAAATCCATTGGTATGCTTAAATGCTATTTCATGTCGCTCTAGTCTTGATTTGAAAAGGTCGATCAAGAAGGCTTTGATATCAAGTAAAGAAATATCCTCTCTCCTTCGATTCAAACGCCTGTTTAATGGCGTAAATAGATTGAGATATCCGTCTAGATGTTCAAAATTAATCTTGATATTTTTGTATATTCCCTCCAACTTTTGATCCACATCTGACCATGCTTTTAAGTCTTTTAAACTGTGTCTAATAGAAGTAACTGTACTATGAAATTCATGGTGCAGTATACCAACTGCTAATCCCAACTGACTTAACTCAATATCTGTTTGCAAGCGTTCTCTTAATTCTTCCAGTTCTTCAGATGCAGCATCTGCTATTTGATCATTTGTAATAATTTGACCATCCTCGCTCTTTTCTATATAAAAACTCTCAAACTGACGTATAATGCGCTCCATCACATCAGTATTGCGCATACTGATTGACTCAATTTGATTTTCCATATGCTGGCGTTCCTGAACCAAATCAAAATCTTCTGTTTCGTGAGTAGCCAGATATTTGAATTGGTCCTTGACACTCCTTATCTGCGTATCAAGATCTATAATCAAATCATTTGTTAATTCCTTAATTTTTTGAGATACCCCTGTAATAATGTCTAATGTTTCATTCTTTTTCTTCTTGTTAATAGACATTGCTTCAGTAGATATAAGTTCTACGGCATGCTCCAATCTTTTTCTTTTGCTAATTTCAATGTTTAAACGCTGAGTATACTCTTCAACCAAAGAATCAACTTCAGCAATTGCATCTTTAAACAAGCCTTGCTCAAGCAGCTTAAATTCATTGAGATATGTATCGAAATCAAGCCTTAATGATTTTGAAAGTGCAAAACCTTTAGGACTAGATATTGTTATTGATTTTTTATATTCAACTATTTTTTGTCTAACCTCGTATTCGACATCTATAATTCGCTGACTTGCGTCATCTGGATTTACCATATGTATGACGCTATTGAGTTTATTTCGGAAGTTTGATATAATGTCATTTATGTCATTGTCGAACTTATGCTCAGTAAGTTTCGTAAAAAAAGAATCTAAAGCCTTTGCTAATTTTTCTTTACGTCCTTTAGCCAATTTATCCCTACGTTCCAGTGCTTTATGATATGTATTAAGTTCGTCTTTTTTCTGAATATAAAATTCAGATTGAGGTGTTCCTTTTTTATCATCAAAAAAGTCTGCCGCTAATTGTATGAAGAAATTCTTGAGAATTGCTTGCAGCTGACGATACGCCTTATTTTCAATAAAGCCTTCTCTACCTGCTTTTTCCACTAGCCCAGCATTCTTAATGTTGGTTATATCAATTGCCCCAAACATTCTTCTATAGGAGAAGAAATATGTTGAAGCCCTTTTGGAACGATTTTTCTCTATGTCTAGAAAATCATAATCCGAATCTCCATATGGAAGGACTCGAATATTATCTTTATATATGTACAGACCTCCGAACTTATCCCCTTTTGCTCTGATCATAGCATAATTTTCAACATCTACACGAGAGCTCTTCAATTCTCCTTGAAGATATGCAAGATTGATTTTGAAAGGACCACACTCTGTTTCTCTATAATTATTATCTCTCCAATTTATAATATGGTCATACGATTTCTCTCCGTATATTCGAATAGTACCTTTAAATTGTCCATACTGGTCAAACTCGCCTTGTATATGATGATCCGCCAACTCAAATTCATCTGGTGTAAAGAAATGTTCCTTATCAATAATACTTACAAAAGTACCATCACTAGAACGATAGTCTCTAAATGCAATATCAACTACTGGTTTAGGGTGATTGGGAGTCATTGTATTATGAAAGCCCATTAGCATTTTCTCCATCTTTGTTGCCTCTTCCGAACTTCCATCACCCTCAATATCTGAAATTAGAGTTTCATATACTGGGGAAATGTAAAAATGCGTACCTCCATTGTTTGAAGACATTGGATAACTACGATATAGTTGATAAGATAGCTCGTATGGATTTACATCAAATGATTTTATCTCAGTTCTAATTCTGGCATAGTCACTATGGCAAATAAGTTTTTTATCATATAGAGATGTTAACGATGATATAACCTCATTTGTAATCATATTTATATCTTCGCTATTTGGCAATTCGTCAAACTCCACTACAGGAATAACCACATCTTCCAAATTGATTCCAGGTAACTCAAAGATGCTCCAGTTTATAAATGCAACAACAATCTTAGCATTATCTCCTGTCATTTTAGATTTTGTAACAATCAGAACCTGACCACCAATAGAAGCTATCGCCAATCTACCAATACCTTTTTCTCCCATTATTGCACGTTTGGGCTTAGTCGGATCAACTGGTGGCATTGACAATACGCTACCAGACAGTTTACTTTCTGTTCCAAGAGTTAACCAACGAGTTTCAAACTCCTCTTTAGTCATACCTAGGCCATTATCTCTTAGGACTAAAAGATTGTCATATCTAAAAAAATCAATGTCGAAATTATCAGCATACGCATCATGAGCATTTTTGATAAGCTCATTGATGGCGGTTGGTATACCAGCAATCTGCTGACGACCCAAAAGGTCTAACGCTCTAGCTCTGGTCCTAAATTGTGCCATATTACAAATTTATTATTAAATCTCCTATTCTTCTAGCGTATTCACATGGAACAGCATTACCGATAAGTTTTGCTGTTGCAGCTATACTTTTTGTTTTGAATACATATGTACTAGGGAATGTTTGCAATGTTGCGCCTTCTCGTATAGAGATCGCTCTATCTTCAGTAGGATGACCAAATCGGCCATTTGATAAACTGAAAAACTTAGTTGTAATTGTTGGAGCAGGCTTATTCCACCACATTCTACCAAAAGTGTCTTTAAAGCTAGAATCCTTACCTATAAAACAAGATAATTGCAGTTCAGGATCATTCGCCCAGTCCAATCGGTTTCCTCCATCTGCTTTTGTTTTTTTGATGCGCCTCAAACAAATCTCACTGAGTCCTGCTGCCGTATGATTAAAGTCCGTACTGTCTTTATGACCAGCTTCTATCGGCAAGAAACCATGATTAACTCCAATAAAATCTTTGAGTATGGCAACATCATCATCCGCTTGAGGCAAAGATACATTTACACCTTCTATTCTTGTGGCAATAAGAGAAAATCGTCTTCTACTTTGAGGAACTCCATACTTACATAGGTCAACAACCTTATAATCCATATTACCATATCCTAGTTTTGTTAGCTGTTTAAGGAAGTCTGGTAAAATACTATCCTTGTTGGTCATTATACCTGGAACATTCTCAACCAGGACAAAACCAGGCTTATAATACTCTATGAATCTGGCAAAATTCATAAGGAGATTTTTTGACTTAATAGATTTATCTTTCGTTGTATTAATCACGCTATAATACTGACATGGACTACACCCAACCATTATCAATTTATCATCATTCTTTTCTACCCCTAGGTTCTTTTCAAAATAATTACTTCTAAGTTTCTTTATATCCTTGTGAACGAACACACTTCCTGGATTATTATATTCGTAAGTTTCCTTTGCATTATCATCGAAATCAACTCCAGCAACAACGTCAATTCCCGCTTGACGTAATCCACACGTCATTCCTCCTCCACCACAAAAAAAGTCTATAGCTTTATATTTTGTTTTGCTTTCCATTTCAAACACTTACTAATAAATCTTTGTTATATTTCTTCTTTGCCATATATAAAAAAAATAACGCTTTACAAAGTTAAACATTTTTATTAATTACCAACAGGTTTATAAACAATTTTATAAACAAAATTACAAACAAACCAAGCAAACAACATCTTACCAATTAACCAATAATTAACAAAAAAAATCTAATTTACCATTGAACATCCACTCATTCATTTTGTTTTTACATAAAACAACTAAAACTAATATTATGGAATATTCACCACTTTATCCAAAACTAGACCTAACAGAAATGGGTTTATTAGCTGCTAAGATTTCTCATTCAAACAACGATGCTGAAAAACTTAGAGTCGATAGTTTTTCATTATTATATCATGCATTCCAACTAGACAAGTTGTACGGTTTAAAAAGCATGTACGCTCAAGCACTAAATCGTGTCAATAATGAAATGGGAATGTACGGACGAACCCAACAACTTTGTGAATTAGAAAACCAATATTATTCAGCGATATTATCTTGCCAATATGAGATAAACAAATATGAATCAACTATATCTCATGAAGTATCATCTATCCTTTCTAAATTCCTTTATTAAAATATAAGGAATAAACGATACAATGCTAACGGTTTTTCATAGGACGTATTCACAATGCGTCCTTACAAAGTTTCATAATTTTATCTCACCTCTTCACCTCCACCAAGCTTTCTCCAAAAAATGTGGAAAGCATCGCTAATGTACGAAGCGTGAAGTTGTGCTGCCCGCTCAACCATTTGGTAACTTCACTGGGACGCTTGCCAATGGCTTCTGCAAACTCTTTCTTCGACAAACCTTTTTCCGTTATCAGACTTTCAAGGCGTTCCGCAATAGCAAATGACAGATCCACTTCCGCTTTTATCTCAGCAGAAACATCTGTAAGCATTTCCTTAAAAGCACTATTTATCGTTTTCATATATTAAAAATTTTGTCTGTCTCTATAGTATTTTCCGTTATTACCACAGATCCATCTTTTTCACCATCCTTAAGAAGTTTTTCAAAATTTTGAAGCGTAATCACATATCCTTTTAACACATCATCTTCATTGTATGTTCGAGTTGTCTTCGCACCACCATTACCCAAAATAAGTATCTTATCCGACAATCTCAAACAATAAAGACGAAGTTTTGACTGTATAACAGGCAATGCACAAACCCCATCACTATATTTACCTTCAGGACGGAACAAACGTTCTAATGCTCCTTTATCTGCTATTTTATCTATCAATGCTACAATACGCATCAAATCATTATCGTATTCTACATCATTTTTAAACTTAGCATAGAAACGTTCAAACTCACTCTTATCTTCGGACATAAACTGAATTGTATATAATGTACAATTCTCCCCTTCATTTACCAACAACAATTCCATCTCACTCATAACTTCAAACTTTTTCTCTACAAAGATAATAATAATATTTCACTTATAAGTAAAATTTATATTTTTTTTGAAATATTTTTACGCTTAAAATCTTCCAACCTAACAAGTCTCAAACAAAAAAATCCGCAACCTCTCAGTAACGGATTCTTTTATTATATTGGACGCGATAAATCGCATCCCTACTTGTTGTCTTGTGGTCTAAGATTATCTATTCTATTACTTTTGTAATTCTCTAAAAATAAATTCTTCTAATTGCTTTACATCTGGCAACGTCAGCATATATTTTGAGACAAACAAATTATTATCCATACCAGCCAATGCATATTCCACCATTTTCTTGCCTTTACGAGTGCATAACAAGATTCCTACAGGTCATTATTTCTCCGATATGAGAAAACGAGAGTTTGTTTATAATATCACTAGCATTATTTATAAATTGATGCGATGGCGTATCATTTTTTCCAGAAAAGTCCGACGCCGTCGGACTAATTCCATCTGTTAAATATTGTTTTTCTAAAACGCAAGTTAACGGGAACGAGCGGTAGTTTATATTTTCTTTCTAATTCTAAAATTCTATAATAACAAAAAAATCCGCTACCTCTCAGTAACGGATTCTTTTATTTATTGGACGCGATAAATCGCATCCCCACTTATTGTCTTATTGTCTTATTGTCTTATTGTCTTATTGTCTTATTCAATATCCCATGTGCTGCCGCTGTTCAATAAGTCGTCAACGCATTTGATGCTTGATTTTGCTGTTTCGTTTTCAATAACGCCGTCCAAGCATTGGTTGTATGTTGGAGCGTCAACGTTACGGATAACGCCTATAGCTACTGGGAACTCAGGTGGTGCCATGTGTGCTAACATCATGTGGATACCTGTAGTCTTTTCTTTTTCGTCGTGTACTAAGATGTCAGCTTCTGTAACACCGTTTTCACCGATTGTAGCTACTTCAAGACGGTTGCCTCTAAGAACGATACCTTTGTCGCGGTTCTTACCGAAAATCAATGGCTGGCCGTGAACGCACTTCACTTGCATGTCGTCGCGTACTTCCTTGCCTGTGATGTTTTCGTGAATGCCGTTTGAGAAGATCATACAGTTTTGAAGGATTTCAACTACTGAGAGACCGTCGTGGTTCTTAGCTTCCAAGCAGATGTCTGTGAGCTCTGGTGTGTTGATGTCAACGCCACGAGCAAAGAATTTACCGCCAGCGCCGATTACGAGTTCACCAACGTTGAATGGGTCTTCGTATGTTCCTTGTGGAGATGTCTTTGTCACTGTGCCACGGAATGTACATGGTGAGAACTGACCTTTTGTCAAGCCGTAGATACGGTTGTTGAAAAGAAGGAGGTTCATGTCGATGTTACGACGTACTGCGTGGATGAAGTGGTTACCGCCGATAGCTGTACAGTCGCCGTCGCCAGTTACAACCCATACAGAGAGGTTAGGATTAGCAAGTTTCACGCCTGTTGCGATAGCTGCTGCACGGCCGTGGATGCTATGGAATCCGTATGTGTTCATGTAATATGGGAAGCGTGAAGAACAGCCGATACCTGAAACGACAACGATGTCTTCTTTTTTCTTTCCGAGTTTAGGGAAAACAGCTTCAACAGCTTTCAAGATTGCATGGTCGCCACAACCTGGGCACCATTTTACTATTTGATCGCTTACGAAATCTTCTTTTGTAAGATTAACAACCTGATTGTTATTTATATTTTCCATAGTGCTTTCTTATTTTAAAAGGTCATTAAACTTATTTTCTAATTCGGCTGTCAAGAATGGCAAGCCTTGTACCTTATTATATTGTTCGTAGATATGTCCAGGGTGTTTCATGCGTAAGTAGTTAGCAAATTGACCTCTGTTCATTTCACAAACGACGATCTTCTTATGACCGCTCAACACTTGTTCTGTGTTCTTTGGAAGTGGAGAGATGTGACGGAAGTGAGCGTGTGCTACTGACTTGCCTTCAGCAATCATCTTTTCAACAACTGAAAGAACAACGCCATAAGTGCCGCCCCAGCTTACTACGAGAAGGTCAGCGTTAGGGTCGCCGATGATTTCTTGTTCTGGGATGTAGTTTGCTACGCGGTTAACTTTTTCTTCACGGAGCTCTGTCATGAGTTCGTGGTTTCTTGGGTCGTGAGAAACGTTACCCTTGCCGTTTTCTTTTTCGAGACCACCGATGCGGTGACGTAAGCCTTCTGTTCCAGGGATAGCCCATTCGCGGCGTAATTTTTCTTCGTCACGGCGATATGGTTGGAATTCTGGGTCGTTAGCCTTAGCGATTGGAGGAACGATTGCTGGAAGGTCAGCAACTCTTGGGATACGGAAGATTTCTGTACCGTTGCCGAGAGCACCGTCTGTCAATAAGATAACAGGTGTCATGTGTTCCAATGCGAGTTTACAAGCTTCGAATGCTGAGTAGAAGCAGTCGACTGAGCTCTTAGCTGCCAATACGATGAGAGGAGCGTCGCCGTTACGGCCGAATAAAGCTTGTGTCAAGTCGCTTTGTTCTGTCTTAGTAGGAAGACCTGTTGAAGGACCGCCACGTTGTACGTCGATGACGACGAGTGGAAGTTCTGTCATGACTGCGAGGCCGAGGGCTTCTGATTTAAGAGAGAGACCAGGACCTGAAGTTGTTGTCACTGATAAGCAGCCAGCGAATGAAGCGCCGATTGATGATGTGATACCAGCGATTTCGTCTTCAGCTTGATAAGCCTTAACTTTTAAGTCTTTATGTTTTGTGAGTTCAACCAAGATGTCTGTAGCAGGAGTGATAGGATAAGAACCTACGAATAATTGGCGACCTGAGCGTTCGCTAGCTGCCATAAGACCCCATGCTGTAGCGACGTTACCAGAGATGTCGCGGTATTTTCCTTTAGGAAGTTCAGCTGGTTGAATGCGATATGTGTTAGCAAAGATTTCGAGAGTGTCAGCGTAGCTGTAACCAGCAGCGACAACTGTCTTGTTTGCTTCAATAACCTGAGGTTTATTTTTGAATTTTGTTTCGAAATAATGGTTAAGCTGAGTAATGTCGCGGTTGAAGAGGTACATCACGATACCAAGTGCGAACATGTTCTTTGACTTAAGCATTGATTTTCTATCCATTCCGAAGTCTTTCAAAGCTTCTAATGTAAGAGATGAGATAGGAGCCTTGATAACTTTGTATTGGCTGAGAGTATCATCTGTTGTTGGGTCAGCTGCATAACCAGCTTTCTCGAGAGATTTGTCAGTCAATGAATCGACGTCGAAAATGATTGTTGTACCTGGTTTCAACCAGCGCATGTTAGCTTTGATAGAAGCTGGGTTCATTGCGACTAACACGTCACAGAGGTCACCTGTTGTGTGTACTGGTTTGTGTCCGAAGTGAACTTGGAATCCAGAAACGCCAGATACTGTACCTTGTGGAGGGCGGATTTCAGCTGGATAATCAGGGAATGTAGCGAAATCGTTACCGGCGAATGCTGTTGAGTCTGAGAACAAATTACCAGTCAACTGCATACCGTCTCCAGAGTCACCCGCAAAACGGATAACTACTTGTTCGAGTTCTACAACTTTTGATATTTTTGTCATAGTTAACTATATTAATGTTGTATTAATTTTGATTAAGCAAATTTTCTGCAAATGTAGTTATTTATTGTTATCAAGAGACAAAAAAATGAATAAAAAAATAAAGAAAAGTTTTTTTAATTTTTTTTGTTTTTATACCGATTATCTTTATATCTTTGCACCAAATTCAAAATTAAAAAAATTATTATGGCTTACAAAATTTTAGACAATTGTGTAGCATGCGGTACTTGCATTAACGAGTGCCCAGTAGGTGCTATTTCTGAAGGCGACATCTATGTAATTGACGCTGATTCATGTGTTGGTTGTGGTTCATGTGCAGGTGCATGTCCAAACGATGCTATCGTCGAAGATTAAGAATTAAATTTATTCGTTAAAAGGGGAAAAAGCTCGGCAGAATTCTGTCGAGCTTTTTTTTATTTTTTTAGGACAACGGACTCAGGGTATGCGGTGCCTGAGCTTGTCGAAGGCATAACGCTCGGCACTTCGACAGACTCAGTGACCGAAGAACTTTCAATTTTCCGTTTTCAATTTTAAACAAAAAAAAGACGTGCCAAACACCCCTTGTTCATTCTTTTGGTGTGTTTGACGCGTCTCTACTGACTGCTAACCGCTGATAGCTAATTTTCAACTTCCCTCTCCGCTTCGTCGATATTTTCTTTAATCTGATTCATCACTTTATCCAATGCCATCAAATCTTCTTCCTTTATATTCTTCAAAACGTTTCTCATCATACCAATGGCGACTTCGGTTGTCTTGGCTTTCAACTTCAATCCTTCTTCTGAAACCACTATATTGTTGACTCTTCTGTCGGTCTTGTTGACTTGACGATAGACGAGTCCTTTCTTTTCTAACGAGTCGATGAATTTTGTAACGGAATTTTTGTCTTTCTGAATTATGTCGGCAATGGCTTGCTGCGACATCACTTCGGCATCCCATAAAATGTCCATCACAAGATATTGTTCAGGAGTGAGATTTATGCCGTTACGAGTGAGTTCTTTGGCGAAACATTTAATCAAAGAACAATTGACGATGTTGATGTAAACTGCTATCTTTTTTATCAATAACATATTATTTTATTTTTTTAAGTGGACTATTCGGTTCGTTAGACATCATCCGGTACTCTACTCTATCTGTCACGCGTGGCAGGTTTCTGCTTGCAAAAAGCGTCATCTTGCCAAGCGGTGTCAGTACCATCTGAGCTCTTTTTCTCATGATGCCTCGCGCCAAAATTCGTGCCACTCTTTCAGCTGACATCATTTTTTCTTCATCACGCGGCGTCTCCCCTTGCGGACTGCCATCAGCAGTCAAGGCGACATTACGGATATTGGAGGCAGTGAAGCCAGGAGCGAAGACCAAAACATTCAGTCCGTCGTATAAATGCTCAATTCGCAAGGTCTCTAAAAATCCTCGCACAGCGAACTTTGAAGCGGAATATGCGGTGCGTGCTGGAAGCCCGACATATCCTGCCGTAGAGATTACACCTACGACAGTACCCTTACTTTCAAGAAGATACGGCAAAGCGTATTTCGTACAATATACCGTTCCCCAGAAATTGGTGTCCATCAGCGAGCGCATGACATTTAAGTCTAAATCCTTAAAGACCGCCCTCATCGAAATGCCTGCATTATTCACAAGAATGTCAATCTTGCCAAATTTATCTATCGTCTTTTCTATAAGATTTTTACAGTCTTCTTCCTTGGTGACGTCAGTTTTAATGCATAAGAACTTTGACTGTTGACTCTGACACTGACTTTGACCATTTAGTTTTGAATCTGCATGTTGACTGTTGTCTGTTGACTGTTGACCTAATTCTTCTGCTATTTTTTCGAGTTTATCGAGGGTACGTGAGGCTAGCACTACTTTTGCTCCTAAGGATGCAAAATTACGAACAGAAGCCAACCCGATTCCCGAGCTGGCTCCTGTCACTATAATAACTTTATCTTTATAGAAATTTGTCATATTAATAATGTGTTACCAAATTGCCATATCTGGAATCACATCAGAGTCATATTTTCCTTCAGATAATTTTTTCTTGACATCGGCAAACGCACTTAATGTGTAGTTGACATCTTCTAATGTGTGTGCTGCAGTCGGGATGATTCTGAAGATAATCATACCTCTTGGGATAACCGGATATGTAACGATAGAACAGAAAATCTTGTAATTTGTTCTAAGGTCTTTCGCAATTTGTGCAGCTTGTTGTTCGTTGCCTGGCAAGAAGATTGGTGTTACGCATGCTTCAGCTGGTCCGATTTCGAAACCTAAGTTACGGAAACCGTCTTGCAAAGCGCGTGTCACTGTCCATAATTTCTTACGCAACTCATCGCCTTCTGCGCTTCTGATGATTTCGAGACGTTTCAAGCAGCCTTCAACGATTGGCATTGGCAATGACTTGGCGTACATCTGTGAACGCATGTT
>JAZOSA010000026.1:0-30476 GCA_045656905.1 Bacteroidales bacterium | reverse complement strand
CTCGTTGAAGAATACGGCTACGGCAGCGACGGAGAGACATTCTCAATATCAGACGCCAACGAAGTATGGTACATGGAAATCATCGGCAAAGGATATAATCCTGTATATGACAAGAAATCAAACGACACTGTCAACGCCGACAAAGGCGCGGTATGGGTAGCAATTCGTATCCCTGACGGCTATGTATCAGGACACGCAAACGCAGCTCGTATCACAAATTTCCCACTCCGCGACGGAAAGAAATCCATCACCGACAAAGACTGGAAGAAACTTTATAATCAAGATGTTGAAGTGATTTACAAACATGACATCATCGACTTTGCAAGAAGAAAGAAATACTTCATCGGCAAGGACGCCGACTTCGACTTCAGCGCCGCCTTCGCCCCTGTCGATTTCTCAGCAGCTCGTATCTGCGACCTCCGCGTATGGATGATGTTCAACGACGTATGCGACGACATGGACCAATATTGGGATTACGCCACTGGCAAAAACCTTGAAAGTCCAAGAATGCCACTTTATGTGAAACCTAACAGAAAGATATCTTTAGACGACATGATGTATTTCATGCGTAACCACTTCCAAAACACAGAGTTAGACAAGACACAAGGCGCAGGTGCCGAGCCATTCGGTTCTCCTTACCGCTGGACTCCGCTCTACTGGGAATACGAAGGACATGAATATTTCCACGAGAGAAGCACAGTAACACAACAGACAGGATTCTCATTCATCGCACAGACAAGAAACTGGCTCCCAAATGAAATCGGCGGCATCATCTGGTTTGGCGTTGACGACACAAACTCAACGGTTTACACTCCATTCTACTGCTCCATCACTGAAGTGACAGAAGAATTCAGACAAGGCAACGGCAATATGATAACCTATTCCGACAACTCAGCATTCTGGCTTTTCAACAGAGTGGCACATTTCAAATATCTCTTCTACAACAGAGTCATCGGCGACATACAAAAAGTACAGAAAGAATTAGAGACATCATATCAGGAACAAGTCAAGGCAACTGACGCGAAGGCATTGAGCATGATAGAAAACTCCAAAGAAGAGACCATCGCTTTCTTGACAGAGTTCTCATCACAAGCAGGACAAAACACCTTCAGACGCTGGAAAGAATTAGATAACTTCTTATTGGTTAAATATTTAGACAGCAATATCAAACAAGAAGAAAACGGCAGATTCATCGACAACGGCCACGGCTATCCAGCAAAGCCAAAACAAGCAGGATATCCTGATTCTTGGAAGAAGAGAATTGTGGAGGAAATGTAAAGACACCGAGTCACCAAGTAGAGACGTGTCAACAATACCTATAAAATAAACAATGGATTGTTGATGCGTCTGCAACAAGTAGAGACGTTTCATTGTTTCCTAAATACAAACAAACAATGAAGCGTCTCTTTTAAATTAGGAGTTATTCTTTTGCTATGAGCTACGAGCCATCGCTCATAACTCATAGCTCACAGCTAATTTTCAGTTTTTAAGATAAAGTCCTCTCCAATATTCAGAATCTATTGGTCTTATCTGATATTCTTCCAAATGCAGACCTTGTGGTTTGCGTGTTTCCAAGTTTCTATTAAGGACCTGAGCAACATTTATAATTGCCTCACAAACATTTTTGTTAAACACCATCAAGTCGTATGAAACAGTGATAAGCAACACATTAGCTTCAGTTTGTGTCTTAAGATAACGAGCTATATTCTGTTTTCCGACCTTAGGCTGTACCTGATGCAAATCCGTTTTCAATTGCAGGTTTTCTTCCAATGTCTTTGAAAAATCTTCATACAGTTGCTTTACCAAAGCACCATTCCATGGGATGCAGTCTTCAAAATCGAATGATGTTTCTCCTTGTTCTCCGCCCAATTCAAAATGGAAATCATACGGAGAATTCTTCACTATCTGCTCGCCAGCAATAACAACGACCCAGTCATTCTTGCCTTTGCCGCGAGTGATGTCATCAATAAATGTACGGAACGACGGATTGTCTGGTTCATTTACCGTATAGAAGTTACAACGAGAGTTCACATCAGGATGAGTTCTGGAGAACAATTCATTTGAAACAATGTTGAATCCTGCTATTTGAGCGATATGCCAGGTAAAGTAACTCAGTCCGTTATCGCCTCTTCCCAAAGGATTGACAAGAGTTACTGACGAACCTCTATCAATATGAGAGCCGTATGACGTATTCACATGAAATTGATTAGCCACTATCATATCAGTCTTAGGACCAGAACTGATGGCACTAGCGAGATTTTTCAGACGAAGATTCTTTGACTTTGAAACAGCCTTGATGACTTCAGTATCAGACAACCCTAAATCGTATTGCAGGTCTCCCATGCTGAGATTTTTAGCAGGAAAGAAAACGCCTGCACGCTTTATACTTTTCACAAGCATGAATTCATTGATGTTGTATGCATTATTTTTCAGTTCCTCCGATTTGAAGTCTTCTCCCATCACCTCTGTAAACGCTGAACCAATCAAACCAGCAGGCACGGCAAAAATAGCAATACCTAAAATACCGATAACACAAGCTATAAGACGACCTATCAGGGTGATTGGCGGAGTGTCAGCGAAATTGCCAGGGTCGCCTATATACTGAGCGAACGCCCATACTACCGACTTCCATCCATTGTTATAAACCTCTGGCTGGACTTCATGTTCTACGAAAAACAAGATGAACGACAGTATCAATGTCACGATAGTGAGGAACTGCAGCGAGACAATCATTTCCTGTTTCTTAGCCTTAATGGCTCTGGAAAGAATATTGAACGCTTTCATATACCTGAAGATACGGAGAAGACGTGCTATACGCAAGACTTTAAGCGCAGCGTATGGTATCTTCATTAAGAAATGCAGATAGAATGGGAATGTCGAGATTATATCTATGAATCCGTAGAACGAGAAGCAATAACGCACTCTTCCCCAGAATCCTTTATATTTATCACTGATAAGGTCAGCGCACCAGATTCGCAAACTGACTTCAACAGTAAAAAATATGGTGGTGAAATAATCGACGAAGTTAAGCCATTTGCCATATCTTTCAACTATGCCGCTATACGTGGAAAGAAAGACTTCTAAAGTTGAAATAATGATGAGACCTATTATTGCATAATCAACGTAATTATGCCATTTCTTTGTGTGTAGATTGTCGTCAAAGACTCTTGACAATCCTTTCTTGAATTCCTTTATTTTATTCATATTGTTTTGATTATTATTTCTATTGCTTTTACCATTATATTCAAGTCCAACATCGCCTTACCTCTGGTATTCGTCAATGAATTTCCTAGGTTCATCAGCAAGAAAACGAATGCTCAAAGATATAGAAAAAGTCAACAAGCCAACTTTCAACTTTCAATTTTCAATTTCAATACAGTCTGTCCCAATATTCATTCGCCGTCATTGTCATCTCTAATGTAACTATGTTTTTCAGTTCGATGTCTTGTATTTCTGATATCGTCTCTGTGCTATACTCATAATATTCTTCGATAAAATCTCTAACGTATTGATATTTCGCCACTTCGTCTTCAAACGTCGCAACGCTGTCGATGGCAGTCTCAAACTTCTGTCTCACTTCTGTTTTAACACTTTCTATAAACTGTTCCCTATATCTTACCACCCTTTCCTCCTCCATTTTCAAGTCGGCATACAAATATGTCGGAACAGCAATAGCAAACAATAAACAAATCGCCGCCAACAACTTCCAGTTTCTGTTTCTTCCATTCCATCTCTTCTGTAATTCAGAGACATCAGAAAAACGTTGCTGTGGATTTTCCTTACAACACCTTTTTATGATATAAGAATATCTGCCGTCAAAAATCTCGCGCATTATCATTCCTATCGAATAGATGTCGCTGCGAGAATCTATGTCTTTACTTTGACTTCTTAATTCCGGAGATGCGTATTCAGGCGTGCAACCCAAGGTCTTCCAAACATAATAAGCGTCTTTGTCGGCAAGTCCGAAGTCGATGATTTTCAGACTGTCATCAGTTTGTGTAACAAGTATATTCTCTGGTTTTAAGTCGTTGTGTATGATGCCTCGTTTATGCAGATAACTCACTGCCGACAGCAATTCATCAAATATTCTTTGGCGCGATGCGAGCGATGGTTTTTCCAAAAGATATTCTCTCAGAGTGCGTCCTTCTATATATTCCATCACTATGCCGTCGCCTTCGTGAACGCCGTATTCGTATGTAAAAGTGTGAACTATATGCGGATTGTCGCATCCAATTGACAGCTCATATTCACGCCGAAGCATCTGAATCTGATGCTCAGAGTTATCTTTTGTCGTTTTTATCAAAAAATATTTTCCATCACGACTAACTCTCCACAACTTTGAAGACGCAGTGGTTTTCAACAAGTTAAAATCGTGATAAGAATGATTTTTCTCTAATTCAAAGTCTTTATTTTCAAATACGCCGCTCTCGTTCATCATATCGCATGTTTTATCTGTCAAAAATAATCATATTTTTGTAAAGAAAAACATTGACATTGACTATTCGGTCACTGAGCTTGTCGAAGTGCCGAACTGATGCCTTCGACAAGCTCAGCCACCAACGACTTTTGCCTTTAGTCTTTTGTCTTTAGACCTGAAAGAATTATGACAATAAAAAGCGACATTCCTCAAATCTGCGCATTACGCGAACGTGTTGAAAAGAAAATTGGAAAGCCACTAAACACACATTCTGATTTCGTTGAACTCACATCATTGATTGAATTAGAGTTACGCCAACATATTTCAGAAAGTACATTAGAACGTATTTGGAATTATTCAACAAGAGGCTACGACAATGTCTCATTACGCACTCTTAATGTATTGTCAAATTTCGCCATTGGAGATAATTGGAATTCTTTCTGCGATTTGTTAAAGAAAGAAAACAAGATAGAATCCGAAGTCTTTAATTTAGAAGTCATTTCAACTGAAGACCTTAAAGTAGGAGATAAAATCCGTATCGGTTGGATGCCAAACAGATTATGTATAATCAGTTATCTAGGTGACAATCGTTTCATCGCAGAACAATGCGAAAACTCCACAATGAAAAAAGGTGACACTTTTGTATGCCACCAATTTATCTTAGGTAAAGAATTAGTCATGAGCGACTTCCGCCAGGAATCAAAACTTTATATCGTTGGTAAAGAACACGGAATCACGACATTAAACCTTTATTGATTAGGAATTAGGAGTTATTTTCTCTCGCAGAAACGCAGAGTATCGCAGAGATTTTTATGTTATTTTTTGCGTTACTTTGCGCCTTTGCGAGAGATTTTTTTGCTAATTTTCAACTTTCAGTTTTCAATTTTCAATTTTCAATTAAAAAAACGAAGTGATAATATCCTTAATCACAACAAAACCAACAACCAAAGAATAAACCACCTTTAACAATGTTCCAGCGACGAATCCCACAAAAGATCCTATTGCTGAACGCCATGCGAGTTTGTCGTCAACACCCGACATCTTCTCTCCGATATAAGCGCCAACAAATGGTCCTGCCAAGATTCCGATGAGTCCGAATGGACCGATTACAATTCCCAAAATCGGCAAAACCAACACACTTAGTATCAATCCGATGGTGCTACCTCTAACACCTGCTTTGGTGCCGCCAAATTTCTTCGTTCCCCATATAGGCACGAAATAGTCGATAATTGTTATCGCGCCACACAAGACACCATATATAATTAATGTCTCATTAGAGTATGTTACGTCTGTAAAAAAATGCAACAAAAGCATTGCCGCATAACTAATAGGTACGCCAGGAAGTCCAGGGACTACGTCACCGACAATTCCAACAATAATGCAAATAACTGCTAATAAAAAGATTAGATATTCCATAACTTTAAATTTAGTACTACCAAATAAATTTTAACATACTACACATTAATTTTTAACATACGACAAAGATACATTTTATTTCAAAACACAACAACATTATTATATCTTTGCAGTGAAACCTTTTTAACAAAAACCATTATGAAACGTTTTTTTATAACGAATTTTATCGTATTTTTTTTATTCACGTCCTTACAAGCATGGAACTTACTTCAACCGAGCGGAGGAAGAACTTCTTCTTTAGGCAACTGTTCCGTTGCATCAAACGATTTCTGGTCGTGCATCAACTCCCCTGCCGGATTCGCGTCTCAAAAAGAAATCAGCATTGGTTTTTCATATCAAAACAAATTTTTGCTCAAAGAATTAGGATATAAAAACGCAGGTATACTATTGCCTTTAAACATCGGCGTCATCGGAGTTTCATTCTCGCAATTCGGTTACAATTTATACAACGAAAACATCATCGGATTAGGATTCGCCAGAGAATTCGGCGACAAACTAAGAATCGGACTTAAATTAGATTATCTGTTTTTCAAGTTCCCTGAAAACTACGAAAACAAATCCGCCCCGACATTCGAACTCGGAATACAATATCAGATAAATGAATCCCTATGTCTAGGAGCATACTTCTTCAATCCAATCAATGTCAAATTAAGGACTATCAACAGAGATAAAATACCAATAATCATAAGATTAGGATTCTCATACCATATAACTACAGATTTCTTAATCACAAGTGAAATAGAAGAAAATTTCGAGCATAACTTCTCTTACAGAATTGGACTAGAATACGATATCCACAAAAACATATTCTTAAGAAGCGGTTTCCAATTGAATCCAGAACTATTCTCCTTTGGCGTCGGGTACAACTACAAATGGTGCATCATTGACGTCTGCGCACAAATGAATCAAGAGCTAGGAACGTCCATAAATTGCAGTTTCATTTTTAATATAAAAAATCGGAGGATTGCAATATGAAAAGACTACTTCTATCATTATTCATAATCCTGTCATGCACTGATATTCAAGGTCAAGTCAACAACGACTTAATCATTGAACATCTTGAAAAAATGTCTGAAAACACTGGCGAAGAATATTCAGACTATTCCGAACTATTAGAATCATATTGGAACATCAGCGAAAATCCTGTCAACATAAACAGCGACAACATTGACCAACTTGCAGAAATGAAATTCATCAGCATATTTCAATTGGAAAACATAAAAAATTACCAAAAGCATTACGGTGACATTCAATTCATTGAAGAACTTTATGAAATTGAGGGATTAGACAGTTTAAGCATCGAAATGATCAGACCCATAATTTGTTTTGAAAATGAAAAAGAACACGACAAAATCAAACTTAAAAATCTATTAAGATACGGAAAAAACAAAATACTTCTTGAAGTAAACCAGAGTCTTAACAAGAAAAAAGGTTATGTCGACGTAGAAGACTCCTTGCTTTATGAAAATCCGAATTCCGTTTATCTTGGAAGTCCACAGAAGATTTATCTGCGTTACAATTATTCATACAAAGATAGAATTGAAGCAGGTTTCGTATTAGAGAAAGACCCTGGAGAATATTTGTTCAAGAACACTCTCAACGATTCCATACTTCATCTTTTGGATGACAAATCCTATTCCGGTTTTGATTTCTTTTCTTTCCATTTATACATTACAAAATTTTGGTTCTTGAAGACTCTTGCCATTGGAGACTATAAGGTCTCCTTTGGTCAAGGTCTGACAATGGGTTCAGGGATGGCGTTTGTTGGGAACGGAGGCAGCCTATTAAGACGCAACAAAAAGATAACCGCCAGCAAATCTGCAAATGAAGCATATTATTTACGAGGAATTGCCAGCACTTTTGAATATAAGAACTTTGAACTCAGCATATTTTATTCCAACAAGAAAACCGACGCCAACATAGTAGAATACGACACTATTGACGAAACACCTTTGAAAATATCAAGTTTGCAGCAAAGCGGACTACATCGTACATACAACGAAATATTGGACCGAAAAGTCGTCAGGCAACAATTATGCGGATTAAATTTAAGTTATAAGATTTCAAATTTTCAGATTGGCTACACCTTGCACAAAACATATTTAAACGCAGAACTAAAGCCCAATGAAAGCATCTATAACTTATTCTATTTCAAAGGCAAAGAACTAACAAATCAAGGTCTTGACTTTTATTATATCCTTAAGAAGATTTTGTTATACGGAGAAATTGCGATGAGCAACAACAAAGGATTAGCAGGACTTATCGGCACAACGATTCAGCCTGCCGGATATATAGAATTCACGATTTTATATCGCAACTACGCAAAAAATTATCAATGTCTTTACAGCAACGCATTCGCTTCTGGAAGCAACACCAGAAATGAAAAAGGATGGTATTTCAGCAGTACATTATCACTTGCCGCAAATTGGAAATTCATCACCAGCATCGACTTTCACAAATCAGATTGGTTCAAAAACACCGCATACGCCCCTAGTCATGGTTATGAATTTGATTCTCAACTGAACTACACTCCAAATCAAAACACAATACTATTCATTGAGTACAGAAACAAAAGCAAAATGAAAAATTGCACAAATACGGATGTCTTTCAGAAATATCTCATAGGAGAAAAAAACAATATGTTACGTTTACATGCCTCATATAATTTATCAGACGCCATCACATTGAAAAACAGAATAGAATATCACTTCAACAATAGCGGCGAGGAAACAAATCACTCCTATTTGATTTACCAAGACATTTTATATAATCCTAAAGAAAAACCATACAATATTGCATTCAGATATGAGTTATTCAATGCAGAGTCTGGCAGTGTCTATGCGTATGAGAATGATGTATTATACGCCTTTGCTGTCGGAGGATTATCAGGCAAAGGCATTCGCACTTATCTCGTCGGGAAAGTAAAACTATATGACACAATACAGATTTCAGGCAAAATAGGATTTACCTTTTACGACAACAAGACTGCCATAGGAAGCGGGTTAGAAACGATTGAAGGAACATGGAGAGGTGATGGAAAAATTCAGATTATCTGGTCTATTTAAATTGAAAGTTGAAAATTGAAAGTTGAAAATAGAGAAAGACCCTACAAACAGAGAATTTATATTCTTTATGAATAAAACAATGGCATATATCAGAAAAAAATATTACCTTTGTAACATATAAAAAATATCACAATTATGGAATACACACAACAATCTAACAATCACAACAACAACGATTTAAAGAAGTACACACCTTTTATCATCATCGGTATCATCGTATTATTACTGATAATTTTCTGGAGTCGTATCACAGTTACAATTCCAGCAGGTCACGGCGGTGTTTTATTCCGTTTGTTTGGTGGCGGTGTTGACACAGAACACACCTACGAAGAAGGATTCCATTTCATAGCACCATGGAACACGATGTACGTTTACGAAACTCGTCAACAAGAAACATCAGAAGAAATGAGTGCTTTGTCTTCTAACGGTCTGGAAATCAAAATAGAATTCTCAACATGGTACCAACCTAAATGGGAAGACTTAGGTGTTTTGCATGCTAAAATCGGTACGAACTACCTCAACAGAGTCGTCATTCCTGCGATGCGTTCCGCTGCAAGAAGCGTTGTCGGACGTTATACTCCAGAACAAATCTACTCAACAAAACGCGACGCTATCCAAGAAGAAATTTTTGAAGAGACAAAGAAACTTTTGGACGAGAAATATGTTCAACTGAACCAGGTTCTTATTCGTTCTGTCACCTTGCCTCCTACCATCAAATCTGCTATCGAAAGCAAATTGAAACAAGAACAAGAAGCTCTTGAGTACGAATTCAAACTCGACAAGGCAGCTCAAGAAGCAGAACGTCAACGCGTTGAAGCAGAAGGTAAAGCAAAGGCTAACAGCATCGTAAGCGCAAGTATCACAGACAAGATTCTCCGTGACAAAGGTATCGAAGCAACTTTAAAACTCGCAGAATCTCCAAACTCAAAAGTCGTTATAATTGGTGGCAACGATGGAATGCCTATCATACTTGGCGACGTGAAATAAAATTTAAAATCTTAGAACTCTAGAACCTTAGAAATTCTAAAGTTTTAGAGTTCTAAAATTCTTGATTTCTAAAAAAGATTATGGCAAAAGAAAAAACACAGAATAAAGTACACATCAAAAACAGAAGAGTATCTTTTGAATATTTTGTCATTGATACTTATATGGCAGGCATCGTGCTTACTGGAACTGAAATAAAAAGCATCAGAGACGGTAAAGCCAGTCTGGCCGACTCTTACTGCACCTTCAAAAACGGAGAACTCTTCGTTCTTGGAATGCACATAGCAGAATACGCTCTCGGTACTTATAACAACCACGACCCAAAACGCGAAAGAAAACTTCTTCTAACAAGAAGAGAACTTAACAAACTGAAAACCAAATCGAACGAAAAAGGATTTACAATAGTCCCAACAGATCTGTTTATCAATGATAAAGGCTTGGCAAAAGTGAATATAGCTCTTGCAAAAGGTAAGCATTTCTATGATAAACGAGACAACCTTAAAGACAAAGACAACAAGAAAGAAATTGAAAGAGCAAAATATAAATACGATTAATATGAAAAAGACACATATAATACTGCTAACTATACTAAGCATATTCACAGTATTTAATCTCAACGCACAGACTACCAACAACAAAATCAATTGGATGAGTTTTGAAGAAGCCGTCAAACTCAACGAAAGCAATCCTAAAAAAATCTTCATCGACGTCTACACTGACTGGTGCGGATGGTGTACAAAAATGGACCAGACAACATTCATCGACAAAGACGTCGTTGCATATATGAATGAAAATTTCTATGCCGTAAAATTCAATGCAGAGCAAGCAGAACCTATTGAATTCAACGGATATACATTCACAAATAAAACTCCTAACGGAGCCAGAAAAGGAACTCATGAATTAGCACAAGCGTTGTTGCAAGGCAAAATGTCATACCCTTCTTACGTCTTTATGAACGAAGACAACCAACTGATAACAATAGTTCCAGGATATATTGAAGCTTATAACTTCTTGTATATCTTAAAGTACATAGGTTCCGACGCTTTCAAAAATCAAAGCTGGGAAGAATATTTCAAAAGAGTACAATAAACATCCATCCTCTTCGTAAAAGTATATATCACAACAAATTATGTATAAGTATATCTGGATATTAGTCTTAATAATATTTACAGGTTTCACATCGTGTAGAAAACCTCCTAAATTCAGCGACGACACCGCACTGAAAGTCGCCTTTTCAACAGACACAGTCACATTCGACACTGTGTTCACGACAATAGGATCTTCCACACGATACCTCATGATATACAACAATAATGAAGAAAACCTAAAGATTAGTTCAATTCGTTTAGAGGGCGGAAACCAATCGCAATTCAGCATCAACGTCGACGGACAATCCGGATATGATTTTTCCGATTTAGAGATATATGCTAAAGACAGCATCTACGTCTTCGTAAGAGTAACTGTCAATCCCAACGACCTCAACACTCCATTCTTCGTTGAAGACCGTATCATTTTTGAAACAAATCAAAACGAACAAATTGTAAGTCTTACCGCATACGGGCAAAACGCCAACTATATCATTGCAGATCAGGAAATCAAGGGTTTTCCAAAATTTAAGATAATCGCAGACAGTCTTCAGGAAGTACATTGGACCGCAGAAAAGCCTTATGTGATTTACGGATACGCACTAATCAATTCTTATGGAACATTAGTCATAGAACCAGGAACACAAATTCACTTCCACGATGGCAGCGGATTGTGGGCTTATAGCGAAGGACAATTGCGCGTTGAAGGAACACCTGAAAATCCAGTTGTTTTCCAAGGCGACAGACTTGAGGATTTCTATGCCGACAAACCTGGTCAATGGGATAGAATCTGGTTAATGGAAGCTCGTGAAGGTCACGGACATTCTATCAACAATGCCATAATTAAAAACGGATTCATCGGAATTCAAGCACAATGCTTCCAAAAAGCAAACAGAGCTTTATTAAAAATATACAATACTGTCATTGACAATCATACCGGCATCGGAATTTACACTAATTTATACAACCTCCAGGCTTCTAATTTTGTAGTTTCAAATTGCGGCAATTATGCAGTTGCACTCACAGGAGGCGGACAATACATCTTCGACCAAGGCACGATAGCAAATTACTGGAACCAATCGACAAGGACCACTCCTGCCCTATTCTTTGGCAACACCTATCAAAATCCTTTCGACGGAAATTTATACGCATACGACTTCTTGTTTGAAATGAACAATTGCATAATGTCTGGAAATCAAGATGATGAATTCGACACAGAATTCTCCGCCGGACCAGACACCACATATATCTTTAACAACAGCATATTAAAAACAAAAAGATATAATGAAGTTAACTATAACGAATGCCTCTTTAACATAAACCCTAAATTCGTCGACAAAGAATCTGACTATCATCTTGATACATTATCACCAGCGATAGGTATCGGCAATCCTAAATACTCAACCGGATTATTGCAATACGATTTAGACGGCGTTGACAGAGGAAACAAACCAGATGCAGGCGCTTATCAATATGTGCCTATCGTTGCAGAGCAGTAGAATAAACGCATTTATTTCCAACCATATCGGTCACAATAACTTCCAAAGTATTGTGACCTTCTTTTATATGTTCATCTATCTGATAAATCAACAATTTATTCTTCGCATCATAATCCGCTAACACCCATTCTCCGTTAACATACATAGCATATTTATTGATGCCCGTTTCCTTATCTTCTATTTCAACCCTCAGCGACCAATTATCAAAAATTGACGAATTGCTTTTAAAGTTAACAGGTTTAATTCCAGGCGCAACTGTATCTTTTGCAATGACATAAGTCCCCAAAACATTTGTCTGCGCCTCCATTTTACCATCTACTATTTTATTCCCCAAGAAAGAAAATCTTCCATTTTTTCCAACAGACGCTACATACAAAGACGTGTCGCCGAGACATCCGTCTTCAATATCCAAGCGAATTTTAATCCTTTTATGCAAAGGAATTTCCTCATTGCCAATCTGATATGCATATTTTGAAAAGATATTTTCTATGGTATCTATCTGAGATGTTTTTAGCGAAACATTACGATAAAACGCAAGTTTAGGAATATTCGCCTCAAACCCATCCAAAATAATTTCAGAAGCCTTATCGTTCAATATGTTAAACCCCGATGAATAAACAATCTCTTTCTTTTCAGCAGCAAATTTCTTCTCCCCTACCAAAATGAAATTTAAAGTCGAGACATTACCGTTATAATCTTTTACAACATATTTCATATCTAACGTATCACCATCATTTACAGCGACTATACCATTTTTCTCACCATAAACGCTTAATTTATTAAACTCATCAATTTCAGTTCTGACAAAACGTTCTTTGTTTTTAACGAAATATGAATAATCTATCAAACTATTGACATAACGAGTTTCAGAATACGAATATTTATATGATATAATACTGAATATCAAAGAGTCTTCAGCGAACAATTCAATAGAATAAGGACCATTTTTATTATTAGAGCCATCAGCCTGATCGAATACATTTATTCCGAAAGCGACACTTCCGTTAACATTAAATATCGGATTTTCAAGATAATACGCATTATCCTTATTAATAACTTTAAAATAAGCCGCCGAATCCTGAGCATTAACTGTTGTATTTTCAAGAGGATAAATCGCAAAACCTTTTATATTAGGTTTCATCGTATCTTTAATTTTCAAACCGAAGAAAAACGGATTTACCGGTTCCTGCGTCTTTGTATAACGAATCTCGTAATGAAGATGAGGTCCGCCAGAGCTACCGCTATTACCTGTAAAACCAAGAAAATCACCGCGTTTAATTGGGAATTCGTCTCCTTCTAAAAGTATATTCTGAGCGAACGACTTATCTTCATACTGCTTCTTTTTAACGAACTCACCAATACTTTTATTAAACTTTGAAAGATGAGCATAAACCGATGTAAAACCGTCATTATGAGTGATGTATATCACCTTGCCATATCCGTATGGAGAAACTGCGATTCTACTCACATAACCATCGGCGACAGCAAAGACCTCCTTGCCTTCAACACCTTGCGTACGGATGTCAACGCCAGCATGAAATGCATTCGACCTGATTTCTGCGAAAGTTGCCGAGAGATAAACCGGTATTTTCACAGGATTAGGATATTGCGGAAACTTCTCATTCTGAGCAAACGAACGACCACACAATAACAAAAAGATTATCAATATTTTAATTCTCATATTTCAAAACAAAATTATTTTTACAAATTTAATAATAAATTCACTTTACCCTTTAAATATACCACTTTATTTTAGTATTTTTGCGTATGAAAATTTGTAAGATTTTATCCTAAAAATAAAACAGAGAGAACATCTTCAGTTTTGAAAAAATTTATTTGACGACATACAAAAACCGACATTTATCTGTTATAATAACGAGTTATATTACACAAAATGAAAAAGAAAATAATTTTTATTATCAATCCTATTTCAGGACATCATAACAAGAATAATTTTCCAAATCTTGTCGAAAAACATATTGACAAAGATCAATACGAATATAACATTGTTTTTACTGAATATGCTGGACATGCCACAGAACTGACAATGAAGGCAATAGAAGATGGTTTTGAATACATTGCGGCAGTTGGCGGAGACGGAACAATCAACGAAATCGCGAAATGCCTAATAGGCAAAAAGCAGATTCTTGTGATTATACCTTTAGGATCAGGAAATGGATTGGCTCGACATCTAGAATTGCCCTTCAAAATAGAAAAGCATATAAATGAAGTAATTAACAAAGGTAAGGTTTATAAAATAGACACTGCCACCATGAACGGAATACCATTTATAAGCATTGCCGGCATTGGTTTCGACGCTTTGATTGCCGACTATTTCGCAAAAGATGAAAACAGAGGTTTTTTGACGTATGCGAAATTGGTGACGGAAAAATATCCTAACTACAAGCAGAAAGAATACACACTTATTCTGGATGATGAAACCACTATCGAATGCAAGCCTTTCTTTGTAACATTCGCTAATTCAAGCCAATTCGGATACAATGCCGAAATATCACCAAAAGCTAGCGTTCAGGACGGGTTACTTGACGTTTGCATATTTAAAAAACCTAACATTCTAGAAGTTCCAATCGTTGCAACTTATTTTTTAGCAAAACA
Organism: Bacteroidales bacterium; assembly: GCA_045656905.1. Classification (GTDB taxonomy): domain Bacteria; phylum Bacteroidota; class Bacteroidia; order Bacteroidales; family F082; genus Limimorpha. Next base: position 15,394 of record JAZOSA010000026.1, on the reverse strand, counting down.
AATTGACAAAAGCAATTTCATTGATATTCACAAGGCAAAGAAAATCAAAGTAATCCGCAAGGAAAACGAAGTTGCCAACATTGACGGCGAACCAGTTGCAATAAGCAAAGACATAATAGTAGAAATAAATCCATTAAGTCTTAACATCTTATTAAATTATTGATTATGTTTTACAAATACATTTTATTCCTTGAAAATTTATTATCCAAATTTGGATTAAGCGATAATGTTTCAACATTCTTATCAGAAGCGATAAGTCTATTGACATTGGTGTTAGCCACTTTTGTCATTTATTACATTGTATTTGGGGCAATCAGAAAAAGCATTCATATTTTCATTGAAAAAAGTCACAGCGAAAGAGACGATATCTTGCTCAAAAACAATGTCTTCAAACGATTCTGTCTTCTGGTTCCAGCTTACTTGATAAGATTCAACATTGAAGCAGCGATTCCCTCCTACCCAACATTGGCATCAACGATAATTCTTTTCACAAAGATATATGAAGTATTCATTTATAGCAGAGTCCTAGACGCTATCCTAACCACTTTAAACGACATCTACAACACATACGAAATATCCAAGAGCAAACCGATAAAAGGTTTCACACAAGTATTGAAAACCATAATATACATCATCTGCATTTTGTTGATTATCGCAATTTTAACCAACAAAGAATTATCAAACATCTTTATTGGTTTGGGTACTTTATCAGCAGTATTAATGCTTGTATTTAAAGATCCTATTTTAGGTTTTGTCGGTGGACTTCAGTTGACAATCAACGATATGCTTCGTATTGGCGATTGGATTGTGATGGATAAAAGCAAAGCCGACGGCGAAGTTTTGGAAATCGGTCTTACAACAGTGAAGGTTCAGAATTGGGACAAGACCATCACTACAATTCCGACTTATTCATTGATTTCCGATTCCTTCACCAACTGGAGAGGTATGGAGACTTCTGGAGGAAGACGTATCGCACGATCTTTTGTCATTGACGTTGATACAGTTAAATTCTGCACGCCTGAAATGCTGGAACGTTTCAAGAAATTCCAACTGGTAACTCAATACATCATTGACAAAGAAAAAGAAGTTGAAGAATACAACAAAGCAAACAATATCGACGATTCTAATTTGGTCAATGGCAGACGTCAGACCAACCTCGGCATTTTCAGAGCTTATCTGAGCGCTTATATTGCAAACTGCCCTTACATCAATAAGGATATGACATTTATGGTCAGGCAGTTAGCACCTACAGAAAACGGTATTCCTATTCAAATTTACGCTTTCAGTTCAAACAAGTCTTGGATACCATACGAAAACATCCAAAGCGACATCTTCGACCACGTATTTGCCGTTGTCACAATGTTTGACCTGAAGATTTATCAAAAACCTTCAAGCAATAGTTTGGCAAGTTTGCCTGAAATCTTACAGTAAATATAACAAATGAAGAATGTAGTTTCATTGTCAATTCTACATTCTTCATTCTACATTGTTAATTGCTAATTGCTAATTGCTAATTGCTAACTGCTAAGATAGTCTTTCAATAAGCGCATCGCGATAACTTGCGCCTATTGGGATTTCCTTTCCTGCAACGGTAACATTCACTTTATCAATATATTCAATATTTTTTATTGAAACGATAAATGATTTATGGGTACGGATGAATTTGTCTTTAGGCAATGTCTCTTCAAGGTTTTTCAGAGAATATAATGCTGTAATACGTTTGGTTTTTGTATGGAAAGTAACATATTCATGCTGACCTTCGATAAAAAGCAAATCTTCAAAATTAATTTTATACAACTTATAATCAGCCTTCACCATCAGATAATCATTAGAATCTTCGGTTTGAGGTTCCAGCATTTTATAGTTAACAGCCTTATTTATAGCCTGCACGAATCTTGCATAGTCGAATGGTTTCAGGAGATAATCTATCACGCCCAAAGAAAACGCATCGACGGCATATTCAGAATAAGCTGTAGTAAGAATAACTGCCGTTTTATTATTGTTAAATAATTTTAACATTTCAATACCTGAAATATCAGGCATTTGAATGTCAAGAAGAAGAATATCAACCTGCTCTTTATTAAGCACTTCCATCGCTTTTGTTGCATCAGAGCAAGTATCAACAAGATTCAGATAATCTATTTTTGAAACATATTCCGTCAGAAGTTTTCTTGCAAGAAACTCATCATCGACTATAAGAACATTAAACATTCTTTTCATTATATTTTTCTCCTATTTTTATTGTTACCACATATTTGTCATCCTCTTGTTTTGCTTCAAAAGAATAATTATTTTCGTAATACAATTCCAATCTTTTTTTGACATTCTCCAGTCCTATTCCTGAATGTGCAGATTTTTTATTTGAATCAACGACTGACAACGACATTCCTTTTATTGAATTACGAGCTATGAATATCAACCCGTTACCTTCTTGAAGCAGATAAAAATGAACAAAGCCATTAGGATCGCTCACAAGACGACTGTGTTTAAAACTGTTTTCCACCAATGGCTGAAGTATCATCGGCGGTATTTTAAAATCGTGATTGTCTATTTTTTTCTCAAATATGACATTAGACTTATTTTCCATGCTCATCTGCTGGAAACCAATAAAAGCGTCTATATATTTGATTTCCTTATCTATAGATATCAAGTCAACCTGACAATCAACCATAACATAACGAAGCATATCTGAGAGTTTCAAAACACTTTGCGGTGCGTTATTGTCTTTTGTATAAACAAGTGAATATATGTTATTCAACGCATTAAACAAAAAATGAGGCGTCATCTGCGACTTCAGGAAACGCAGTTCCATATCCAGTTTCTCACTTTTAAGTTCATTTTTTATTATCTGATTTTCCTTTTCCACACGCTGCAGAATTGAAATCACCGAAATAGCAACTGTCGCAGTAAAAAGCACGACACGTATCAGCATTGGAATGAAGAAATACTTGGCACCTTCTAATATAGGTATCTCTACCGCAAAATGCTTGTTCATAAACAACAGCAATGCCGTTTCCAAATAAGTCGTAAAAAACGACATAAGGATAATGATTACAAAATTAAGCGAATAGAATAATACATGATTGCCTTTTTGTAATAATCTTATGATATACCTTGATTCTATTTCACTTGTAAACAAAAGACATACAGTAAGCAATAAAGCATGCAATAATGATACGACCCAATTTGAGTAAGATGAAAGGAATATAAATAAAAATATTGCTAACCAAGCAGTTATAACTCTAGACTTGGATTTCAAATAAATAATAAGCTTGTTATCCTCTTTCATTTGGAATTTTCTTTTTGACAAAAATAAGACAAGTTATTCTGACTCAGAAAAAAAATCAACAAATCTTTGTAAAATATCAATTAAGACTTTTTACTCTGACTCTGACGCTGAACTCTGACACTGAACGCTGACGCTGACGCTGATTGACTTAGTCAATGGTCAATATCTATTTCCGCGGAACAATGCGAAGAATGTAACAAGGACAGTGTAAATTTCAAGACGTCCGATCAGCATAAGGAACGACATTGTCCATTTTCCCATATCAGACAATTCTGAGAATGAAGCAGATGGTCCGGTTCTTCCCGTTCCAGGACCGCTATTTCCTAACGCAGAAATACAATTGAACATACTTTCATGCAGATTACTACCACTAATGAGGAACAGCAAAACGCCGAATATATACAGCAACATGAAGATTATCAAAAAGTTGATAACTCTTCTTGTTTTATCATCATCGATAACCTCATTAGAAACCTTAACGCTAAACAAAGCATTTGGATGAAGCAAGCGTCTGAAGATGTTACTTATAGATTTTATGGAAATAACCTCGCGAATGATTTTTATACCTCCACTTGTTGAACCGGCGCATGCGCCGCTCGCCATCATAATAAATGTTGGAATGAGGAACAAACCGCCCCACAAGTCATAGTCGTAATTCGTCGCTTGGAAACAAGTTGACGTTATGATGGAAGTCACGTGGAACAATGACGTTCTGAATCTGTTTTCAAAACCCTGAGGATAAGAGTCAACTTGAGTAAGTATTGTATTCAACTCTGGAGCGAAATAAAATAACATGATAAAAATCGACATCATAAAAACAACCATGCCGATATACCAACGAAGTTCTTCGTTCTCTCTGAACAACTTACCTTGACCTGTGAATAGGAAATAATAAAGCGAGAAGTTGATTCCGGAGGCGAACATAAATGCCGAGGCCACATACTCTATATAAGGTGAGTCAAAGTAACTTATACTTGCCTGATGCGTGCTGAATCCACCGCTCGACATTGTCGTCAAGGCGTGGCATACTGCATCGAATGTGCTCATTGGACCAAGCCAATACATGAAACCGCACAGTATTGTTAGAATGATGTATATTCCTAGGAGTTTACGAGCCGTCATCATCATTTTAGGATGCAGTTTCTTCACACCAATGCCCGACATTTCTGCGGAGAACATCATGATTTTGTTGGAACTACGATTCAAAGAAGGCATAACAGCGAGGAACAACACGATGATTCCCAAACCACCCAACCACTGCATTATACTTCTCCAGAACAAAATTCCGTGAGGTTGTTCATCTATGTTATTCAACACTGTGGCACCAGTTGTGGTAAATCCTGACATCGCTTCAAAGAAAGCGTCTGTCACTGAACTTATTGTGCCATTAAGAAGGAATGGCAGCATTCCAAACAATGCGAAGACGACCCATGTCAAAGTTACAATCAGAAAAGAATCTTTGACTTCAAAATTATCTATTTCCTGTCTATTAGGTTTTCCCGACTTTCGTCCTGCTGAAATCAATATAAATCCAGAGATGGCAGTAATGATAGTTGAAACTGTCAATGCCAAGACATCGCCGTCGCCACATTTATAAAAATAATACAATGCGACCAATGATGTCACCAGCATAAACAAAGCTTCAAACAACAAAAACAGACCTAAAATCCTCGCCTTCATCTATGTTTAACCAATATTAATTTCGTCGGTAAAAGTACGACTTTTTTCGTATCGTAAGAATAGTTTAAAACACTTTTTTAAGTTAATATTTTTTAAGAAAAAACGTGATGATTTTATGTAATTATGTCTGAACAATTTCAGTGAAGAAAATGTTATTTTCCACGACTGAAAAAAACTGATTTTTTAAGAATTTTCAGTGTTCGTTGAAGCAGTAAAAAACTACATTGAAATGCTGATATTTTTTTGTTGAAATAATGTTTTTTTTTACAATTTATCCAATAAAATTTCGTTCCTTTGCAGTCTGAAAAAAGTCACAATTTTTCATCGAAATAAATCAAAAAAATATTTTATAAAATGTTAAAATTCAATCATTTATTATTAACCATCATTTTTTGTGCATGTGGCATAATTTTGCAAGCACAAGAAAAAATTACGTTAAATGAGGCGATAGAGATTGCGTTATCGGAAAGTAACACAATAAAAATTGCCGATATGACAATTGAAAAAACAGGTTACGCAAAGAAAGGAGCCTACTCTGCTTTGTATCCAAACATCAGCGCTAGCGGCAGTTACCAAAGGACTTTGAAGAAACAAGTCATGGCGATGGAAATGGGCGGACAAGCTATGGAGATTGAAGTTGGCAAAAACAACAACGTATCAGCTGGTATAACAGCAGCGATGCCGCTCGTCAACGCACAATTATGGCAAAGTTTGAAACTTTCTGCATTAGATGTTGAATTAGCAATCGAGCAAGCTCGTTCTTCGAGAATCTCAATGGTTTCACAAGTAAAGCAAGCATTCTATGCAGTTCTTTTGGCAAAAGAAGCTTACAATGTTTACAAAGAAGTCTACGACAACGCACAAAAGAATTTTGAAGATATAGAAAAGAAATATAACGTAGGCAAAGCCTCTGAATTTGAATATTTAAGAGCAAAAGTCAACGTAAACAATTCAGAACCTGAAGTATATAGTGCAGAAAACGCTGTCGTTTTGGCAATATGGCAACTCAAAGCCATTATGGGCATCGACCTCGCAACAGAACTTGACGTTGAAGGCGCATTGTCAGACTATTCAAACGAAATGGTTCCTTCATTGGTTAATGACACTGTAAGTTTCGACAACAACACCAACTTATTGCAATTAAGATTGCAAGACGAAATGTTGAGCAGAACCATCAAGATGACCAAATTCCAATACATCCCTACCCTTGCAGCTCAATTCTCATACAACTATATGGCTATGGGCGACACATTCGACATGAATTGGAATCCTTATTCAGTCGTTGCATTGAGTCTTAACATCCCTATTTTCGATGGTTTTTCAAAACATAACAACATCAGACAATACAAAAAGACACAAGATATCTTAAGACTTAATATGGAAGACGTCGAACGTAATTTGAACATCGCTTTGGAAAATTACAGAGACAAGATGAACACAAGCATCAAGAGATATACCGCTGCTGAAGCAACTTTGGAAATGGCACAGAAAAGTTATAACATTTCTGAGAAGATGTATGAAGTCGGCAAGGCAACATTGGTTGAACTCAATGACGCACAGTTGGCATTAACACAAGCACAACTCACAATGAGTCAAGCGATTTACCAATATATGACAAACAAAGCCGCCATCGATGAACTCATGGGCGTAGAGTATGTAAAAGAAGAAAACAAATAAGATAATCAATAAAATACAACATAAAAAATGAGACGTTTAAATTCAATTTTAATTCTTTCATCAGCTTTGATAATGGCTTCATGCGGACAAAAGTCAAGCAATCAACAAACAGCAGCAGTTGTCGTTGACGAAGCTCCAAAAGTAACAGTAACACAAGTTTACGCTGAAAACGTTCCACAGTTAAGCACTTATCCTACAACTGTTGAAGCAGAAATTATCAACAACATCACACCACAATCAGCATCACGTATCAATGAGATTTTGGTTGAAGTCGGCGACCATGTTAAGAAAGGTCAGAAACTTGCAACAATGGATGCGATAAACTTGCAAAAATTAAAATTGCAAATAAAGAACGATTCAATTGAGTACGAACGTACTAAAGAATTACACAAAATAGGCGCTGTTTCACAAGCCAACTTTGAAGCTATGACACTCGCTTACGAAGTTTCAAAGAAGACATATTCCAACTTATTGGAAAACACTATCTTAAGAAGTCCTATTTCAGGTATCATCACAGCACGTAACTACGATGAAGGTGATATGTACGCAATGGCACAGCCACTTTTCGTTGTACAAAACATCACTCCTGTCAAGATGTTAATCAACATCAGCGAAAGCAATTATTCAAAAATCAGCAAAGGAATGGAAGTTGACATCGTTGCTGACGCATTCCCTGGCGAAACATTCAAAGGCAAAGTCAACTTGATTTATCCAACAATCGACCCACGTTCACACACATTCCCTGTTGAAATCACCGTTGACAACAAAGACGAGAAATTACGTCCAGGTATGTTCGCTCGCGTAACTGTTAATTATGGCAATAACTTCCGCGTTGTTGTTCCAGATAATGCAGTTCTCAAGCAAGTCGGTGCTGACGAAAAATACGTTTATGTTTTGAACGAAGACGGCACAGTGACACACACTCCTGTTAAAGTTGGCGTCAGAATGGGCAAGAGATATGAAATCATCAGCGGCATTGACGATGGCGCAACAATCGTAACAAGCGGACAAACAAGACTTAGAAACAACATTAAAGTTGACATCGTAAAATAATTAAGAAATGAGTTTATACAGAACATCAGTAAATAAACCTGTCACAGTAGCCCTTATATTCATAACAGTGGCTATCTTGGGTGTATTTTCTCTCACCAAACTGTCAACCAACCTCTTCCCTGACATGGGAGAAAACACCATCATCGTTGTGACATCATATTCAGGCGCGAGTGCCGCCGATATTGAAACCAACGTTTCCAAACCTTTGGAAAACGCTCTTAATAGTGTTAGTAACTTAAAACACCTTTCTTCTACATCGAAGGAAAATATCTCTATCATTTCATTGGAATTTGAATACGGCATTGACATCAACGAGGCGACTAACGACGTCCGCGACAAATTGGACATGGTGACACAGGCACTTCCTGACGGCATCAGCATCCCTACCATCTTCAAATTCAGTATGGAAGACATGCCTATCATGTTGTTATCAGCAACAGCTGAAGAAAGTCTCAACGGTTTAGACAAGATTTTGGACGACAAAGTAGCTACAACATTGGCACGTGTCAATGGCGTTGGTACCGTTTCCGTATCTGGTGCTCCAAAACGTGAGATTCAAGTCTTTGTCGACCCTGATAAATTGGCAGCATACGGATTGACAGTTGAGTCAATATCATCGACATTGGCTTACGAAAACCGCAACACTCCTGCTGGTACTATCGACATCGGTTCCAACACATATTCTGTCCGTGTTGAAAAAGAATTCAAGTCAGCAGAAGAAATGCTTGACGTTGTTGTAGGTGCTTCAGCAACAGGCGCTCCTGTTTATTTGAGAGACGTTGCTGTTGTCAATGACGGCGAGCAAGAACGTTTGCAAAAAATCTATAGCGACGGTCGTCAAGGCGCGATGATTACAATCCAAAAACAAACCGACGCTAACACCGTTCAAGTTATCAACGGCATCAAGAAAGAACTCAAGAAAATCGAGAAGACTCTCCCTTCTGATGTTAAGGTCAACATCATCATGGACGGTTCAACAAATATCATCGACACCATCAACTCATTGAAAGACACCATCATGATTACCTTCTTATTGGTTATGGTAGTCGTGTTTATCTTCCTCGGAAGATGGAGAGCAACAATCATCATCGTATTGTCAATCCCTATTTCATTGGTTGCTTCTGTTATCTATCTTTTCGCTACAGGCAACACATTGAACATCATTTCTATGAGTGCTTTGACTATCGCCATCGGTATGGTTGTTGACGATGCTATCGTTGTTTTGGAAAACATCGCATCACACATCGACCGCGGTGCAAAACCAAAAGAAGCAGCAGTTCACGCGACACAAGAAGTTTCTATCTCTGTTATCGCTTCAACATTGACAATGCTCGCAGTGTTCTTGCCATTGACAATGGTCGACGGTATCATCGGTATCTTCTTCAAACAATTGGGTTGGATTGTAAGTATCATCATGATCGTTTCTACATCAGCTGCTTTGACACTCGTTCCTATGATGTGTTCAAGAATGTTGAAACAAAATCCAAGAACACACAAATGGCACAGCATCTTATTCACACCTATTAATAAAGGTCTCGATGCACTCAGCAGAGGTTACGGACATCTCATCAACTGGGCTGTAACACACAGAAAATCTGTTGTATTTATCGCTCTTGTCATTTTCGTTGTAACAATATGGCTTACAGTTCCTAATATGAAGACCGGCTTCATGCCTTCTATGGACCAAGGTCGTCTTTCAATAAGCATTGAACTTCCTGTTGGTACAGGTGAAGAAATCACTGGTCAGCTTGCAAGAGAATTATACGACAAGTATAAAGCTGAAATTCCTGAAATCGTAATGCTCAACTACGGTTACGGCGTCGCTGACGAAGACAACACCTTCGCTTCTATGAACAACAACGGTACTCATATCATTTCGATGAATATCAACTTGGGTAGAAAGACTTCTCGTAACAGAAGTACTCTTGAAATTTCAGAATACATCAGTAATGACTTGAAAAACAACAGTCTCATCAAGAAATACAATGTTGGTCAAGGCATGGGTATGGGTGGTGCTACAACTTTGAAACTTGAAATTTACGGTTACGACTTCAACACTTCCGACAAGATTGCACTCGCGCTTAAAGACAGTCTTCTCAAAACACCACAATTCTCACAAGTGCTCGTCAGCCGCGACGAATACACACCAGAATATTATGTTGACTTCGACCGTGAAAAACTGAGACTCAACGGCATTGACATCACAACAGCATCTACTATGGTAAGAAACCGTATCAATGGTTCTGTGATGACTTACTTCCGTGAAGACGGTGACGAATATAAAGTACGTGTACGTTACGCTCCAGAATTCCGTCAAAGCATTGAAGACATCGAAGACATCATTCTCTATGGTTCTCAAGGACAAAGCATCAGAGTTAAAGACGTCGCTAAAGTCGTTGAAGGCATGACACCTCCAAAAATCGAACGTAAAGACCGTGAACGTATCGTAACAATAACAGGTATCGTTTCAAAAGGTTATGCTTTGAGTGAAGCTGTAGAAGTATCACAATACTATATCGAAAAAGCAGAAATACCAGCAGAATTCATGGTAAAAATCGGCGGTGACTACGAAAACCAACAAGAATCATTCTCAGGATTGTTCTTATTGTTAGCACTTATCGTCATCTTGGTTTATGTCGTTATGGCATCACAATTTGAGTCATTGCTCGACCCATTCGTCATCATGTTCTCAGTGCCATTCGCTATCATCGGCGTTCTCATCGGTATAACTGTCAACAACATGGCATTAGACATTATGGCTTTGATTGGTATCTTGATTCTCGTCGGTATCGTTGTTAAGAACGGTATCGTTCTCATCGACTACGCTATCTTGTGCCACGACAGAGGTATGGATATCAACACTGCTGTCGTGACAGCTTCAAAACAACGTTTGCGTCCTATCTTGATGACAACATTAACAACAGTTCTCGGTATGGTTCCTATGGCCATCGGTTCTGGCGAAGGCGCAGAAATGTGGAACGGCTTGGGTGTCACTGTGGCTTGGGGTCTTACAATTTCAACATTGATTACACTTGTCCTCATCCCTACCCTCTACGCAGCATTCGTTGACAGAAGAGAAAGACGTAAAGGAAGAAATGCTGTTAAATTAAACGACGAAAATTAAGAAAGGAGATTATCATGACAGGAATATTCATAGCTTATAATCAAGCATATTATATGGAGATAGTTGAGCTGTTAGAGAAAAACTACAGCAAAGGATTCACCAGATGGAATGAAATCAGCGGACGTGGCAGCCGTGGCGGCGAACCTCATATGGGAAGCCACACTTGGCCTACTTTCAACGATGCAATACTCACTTTCGTTGAAGACGAATTCGTTGACAACATCTTGAACGACCTCCACGAACTCGACACAAAGACTGAAGAACTCGGCATCAGAGCCTTCAGCTGGAAAATAGAAAAGACTATTTGAGAAATTAAAAATCTCATAAATTCAAAACCTCAGAATTGCAAAGTTCTGAGGTTTTTTGTTTGTTATAAAAAAACTTATCTCCTATTTATTATAACTGTCGTTGACTCTTTATTTACAGAAACGACATACGTTCCGTCAGTAAGATGACTGACATTGATTCTACCATCATTAGGTTTTTCTTCCAACACAATTCTTCCCGACATATCATATATAGTCACATCATATTGATTAGCGTTTTCTATCATTATGAAATCACTTGCAGGATTTGGATAGATATTGTATGAAGATACAAGTTCTTCAACGCTTTCAGTTGGTTCATCGGGATTGTCGCCTGGTTCATCTGGTTCTTCTATTTTCTCAAAGTTAGCAATTATGTTTCTATCACTTATTATAACAAATTTATAATCTGTATCTTCAGAAAGCACACTATCATTTTCTGTCCAATTCAAAAAGATATAACCATCATTGGGATTAGCAGCAACAGAAACCTCATCACCATATTTATATATTCCACCACCTGCGACAGTTCCTCCTTCTTCAGGATTTACAGACACCGACACTTCAAACTCTTTCAAAACAAATTCAGCGATGAAATATCTGTCGGATAAAACGACAAAACTATAATCATGATGTTTTGTAATAGTGTCGTCATTTTCCATCAAAACTTCAAACTGATAAGGCTCATTTGGAGTAACTTCTATAAAACAAGTGTCGTATTTTTTGTAAGTGCCCTCCCCTATGACAACACCACCCATTTCTGGCAATATATCAACAGAAACCTGATACTGATAAGATTTAAAAGAAAACACAAAAGGTTCAAGCACGTCACCTAACATAACATTTGTTTGAAAATCTACAATTGCTTCAGAAATCATATCCAATTCAGAGTCATTCTTATGGTCATAGCAGCGGAAACTTATTTCATCACCTTCATTTCCATACACCATCAGATAGAAGTAATATCTGTCGAAAGTCTCGTGAAAGCTAGCGATCACGCTTCCTCTGCACTCTTCTCCACAGAAGGCAGCTATCTCCAAAGAATCGGAGCGTTGTTCTATTTCATCAAGAGCAACGACACCAATCATTGTCATGGTATTAGGATATTGATTAGGATTCGCAGTCCAATGATTGGCATAAGTTTCAACACATATCAGAAATAATAACGCCAATAACAATTTCTTCATAACACAAATATTTTGGGGCGATGACTCGCCCCAATGTTAAACAATTTTATGAAATAATCAATTTCGCTGTCAATATTCTTCCCGTACCGGTCATAACACGTATTAGGTAAGTGCCGGAAGTATTGATTTCACGCAATTCTATAGGGAATCTGCGAGGTTCGAATGCCTGGATCTTCAATCCTACTGCGTTATAAACTTCAACTACCAATCCTGCCTTATCATCTTCTGTCAAGTTAGACAATACCAACACTCTATCATCTCTATCAGCAGGGTTTGGCACCAGCATAAGTTCTGTAAGATCATACATGAAACTACGTACCATGATACTGTCGCAACCGTGTACTGATGAATAGTTGAATGTATATACGCCAGGTTCTTCAATTACGACATCCTCATATTCGTATGGGAACTGATCAACAACTACATCTTCTGCGATGCGATATGTTGGATTTACTTCCAATCTGAGTTTCACGATGCTATCGTTTCCATTTTCATCTTTAAGAGTCTTGAAATAAGAACCTTCTGTAGATGTCTCGAATCCGTTTTCATTATATGAGCCACCGAAGCAGATAGATTCTTCTATCAGAGTATTGTAGCTTGTGTTGAACTCGAATGAATAAGGTTGCAAGAGCGAACCGTATGTAGCATTGACTTCAAAGACGACTCTCTGGTTAGACACCTGCGCTGCTATTTCCTGACTTTCATGGTCATATAACATGAAGTAAAGTTCATCGCCATTGTTACCATACGTTGTCAAGAACACACGATAAGCACCTAATTCCTTAATGTAAATAGCGCGAGCGTTACCGCGTTTCTCGCCATTGCAGAAAGCACCAACTTCCAAAGTATCAGAATCACATACCCAGTCATCGACTACGATATCAGCGACGAATGTCATGTTATCAGGATATTTATAACTTGGCATCCAGTTAAGTTCCGCCTTAGCTCTTTCTTTAGCTCGGCTTTGTGTCAGTTGAGGATATGTAAGGACAATGTCGTCATTGTTTTTCGACATATACTGATAACCCTGACCAGGTTGCATCATCATAAGGTCGCCGAACCACATTCCTATTGACTCGAAATAAACAGCGAAACCGTCGCGGTACGACTTGATGATGTCGCCATCTTGAGGAGTCAATCCTGCGAGAGCCTCGTTGACATCAGCGGCATATTGCGAGATATAACCTATGTAATTCCAGTCTTTCTTGATAGTGATAGGATGTTCTTCAGGTTCTGCCACGCAACCTGTTATACAATTATTAAGCTGTTTTGGATCGGTTGTCTGAACCATATACATCTGTTCGTTTTCTATCTTATTAAGCAGACCTGACCATACACCACCAGCATAATTAACGAAAGATGTATTTGACTTGATAGTCTTTCCGACACCTGAAATTCCTTCTTTCAATTCTGCGAAGACATCAGTATGTTCATCATCAATATAAGTTGAGAACCAATCCCATGTTCCTGAGAAGTCAATTCCTTGAGTTCCGTCTTGACGCACAGTAAGGTCTAATGTAACGATGCTGTCGCAACCATTTGCTGCAGGGAACACGACTTCATAAGTTCCAGATACTGTTGATTCTTCAAAAGTATATTTACCATATTCATATGGCAATTCAGATTCACAAATGCTGAGAGTACCTACGCCTATTGATACAGGCAACACTTCAAGTGTAAGATAGACACTACTATCGCAACCATAAGAAGACTCACCCATCTTATAATATGTTCCAGCCTCTCTGATGGTGTCGTCGAACAACATATAATATTCGTTAGAACAGATTGTAGCGTAAACAGGAACGTCATAGTAAGATGGTGCTACTTCAAGATTGACTGTGACGATGCTATCGCAACCAGTGAGTTTAGAAGTAAAGTATACGTCCTTAGTTCCTGACTTGATAAATACACTATCGCCATAGATATATGGCATATCATTAGCACAAACCATAATATCGTGTACTATCCTTGAAGCAGGACGTATTGTTAGATTTACCTGAATCTCATCATGACATCCGTAGGCATTAATAGTATCTCTCTTGAATACCAGCGTAGTTTCATTAAGCTGATCCCATCCTACAAGATGTTCTTGAATACTATCCCAAGTTATGTTCATGCCATAGTTATCATAATCTTCATACATACAAATATCTTCATCAAAGACGGAAACAACTGGGTCTGGACGATGTTTTACTATATGTTTCACTATACTGTCGCATCCATAAGGTGTAGGAATTGTATCATAATAATAACCGTCTTCTGTGATTTTATTACCTGCTATTTCTATATAGTCATCTTTACAGAGATAATGGTCGACCAATGTTGTTGGTGGTGTCATTGTCTGTTCTGCGAATAATATGAACGCCTTGTTGAAACAGTCTCCGCTAACGTCTGTCGTTTTGACCAATATTGTATACATATATCGACCAAAACAACGCAAGTCCTTATTCAATTTAAGTTTTTTACCATCTATCAAGAAGAAATCATTGTCATATCCTTCTTCATCTACTAAAGAATAAGTAAAGGCGTCCGACGACTGGTCATCAAGGGTTGTGAATTCTCCGATGACAGTTCCAATTTCATCATCTTCATAGAAGTATCTGTTAGATAATAATATGTCAATAGGCGGATTATTGTTAATGTATGTAATCTGAGGTTTATCAGGGAATGGTTCCTTATTACCGACATTATCTATTGCCTGGAACTTAAACTGATACAAAGAACCTTCACCCAATCTATATTGGAACAACATAGTATCAGCTGGATTAAGAGAATCAGGATATACGGTTCCAACAAATACATATTGTGTTTTATCCACATTTGCATATAAATCAACTTGTCTTACACCAGAACCGTTTTCATCGTCAGCAGCAACTGATTTAAAGATGAGGTTATAATCTAAAAGTACACCAGACGAGTCGCATACCGTTGTTGATGTTGGAGCTACCGCATCGAACATATTGGTATAAGTATTTGTCAAAATGTTTTCATTCTCGTCAAAAATGATATTCGCCTGTTCAGAAATAGTATCACCAGTCTTCATATCATCTATGCTCATCACCGAGAATGTCACGAAGCC
>JAZOSA010000025.1:0-2388 GCA_045656905.1 Bacteroidales bacterium | reverse complement strand
ATGCTTTTGAAGTACGCCATGGGAGGAGAACGGGAATGGATTTGCGCCTTTTCTTCACATTTTATGAAAAGACGTCTTTTAGTGATGACCGAACATCGGAAGATACAGAATTTTCGATTCTGGCTGATAGTGCCTATGCTTGTTTCGGCTTTGGTTTGTTTCGGGTTTACGGTGAAGAAAGATAATGTAAGGGAGGTTCTGAACGAGGTGACGGAGGTGTTGGTGAAAGGTAGGATTGTCGATGACGGGACGGGGCATCCTATTTATGGTGCATCTGTTATTGAAGTTGGAAGAACTAATGGTACCTTGGCAGGCAAAGTGGGAGAATTTCAGCTGAAAACTTCCAGAGATCGAGTCTTGCAGTTTGCGATGAAGGGTTATGACTCTCGTCTGTACAGAGTGGAAGAACTCATGGGCTCTTATGTCGAAATAAGAATGAGAAAACCTTAAAATTCAATGAATATGAAAAAGATGATTTTGATAATGACCTGGATGACGGTTCAGTTGTATGGTACATTCATGTATGCGCAATCCGATTCTTATAAAAAGGATTTGGAACCATCCGTTTTAGAATGTAAATACGAGCTTGTTTTGCAATTCGACACTGTGGATGTCAGTTTGCGGAAAGACATGATGATTCTTCGGATGGGAGAAAACGTCAGTCAATTTTATGCGTATTCCGCTTTTTATTCAGACTCACTGACCAGTACTCCGCAAGGAAAGAAATTATGGGGGCAACTAATGCAGCAAGCTATCAGGACACGGAATTTTGCGCAAATGCCTACACCCGAGATTACGGGAGATTACATTTACAAGAACTATCCGGAAGGTAAACTGACAACAAAGACCTATTTAGGAACAACCCCTTGCATCATTGAAGAAGCATACGAACCGCAAGAATGGACATTGACAGACAGTACAAAAGTAATATTGGATTATACTTGCCAATTAGCTGAATGTACTTTCAGAGGAAGAAAATATCAGGCTTGGTTCACACCTGAAATCCCTATCAGTAACGGTCCTTGGAAGTTCAACGGATTGCCGGGACTGATATTGGAAGTATATGATGTACAAGACCATTATCACTATACAATAAAGGGGATACAGCAAAATGACCTTGAACCGGTATGTCTTTATAAGTTTGAAAGCAAGAAACCTGAAAAAGTAGACCGTATCAAGTTCCTACAATTGAAAAACAATGGCACAGGTGCTGGTATCAGTCCAGAAATAAAAAAGCAATTCAATGTAAAAGCGAAGGAAAAAGGAGTAAGGAAAAAGAATGCCCGTGGTGAAGTACATGCTTGCGATGATTTGGAAAAGGATTATAAAGAGGAATAAGAATATGAGACAATTTATCATCATTGCGTGTATGCTGTTAGTTCAGACAGCAAGCGCACAAATCGAAAAACGCTCAACCGAATTAGGTAAAGCCTTGTTGGAATGTCGTTATGAATGTGTTCAGAAACTTGACACATTAGGTACACAAGAAGTTGTGGATACCATGTATCTGCGTGTTGGCGAGAAGGTTAGTCAATTCTATCCTTACTCTGTCTTCTTTGCAGACTCTTTGGCAAACGAGCCGAAAGGAAGCGAAGGAAAAAAGATGTTGCAAAAGTTGATGACTGAAAGTATTATGAAAGGTGCAAATATGCCTGGTTTTAAAATATTGGGACTTGGAGAATATTACTACAAAAATTATCCCGAAGGTTTGCTGAAAACTTATGCATTCAGACAGAAAACGTATGTTATGGAAGAAAAGTACGCTCCGCAAGAATGGACGTTGTTGGATGGAAGCAAAATTATCGGAGGCTATACTTGCCAAAAAGCAACTTGTCATTTCCGAGGAAGAGATTATGTCGCTTGGTACGCCACAGAAATTAACAGCTCGGAAGGACCATGGAAATTCAATGGGCTTCCTGGACTTATTCTTGAAGTGTATGATATAGAACAGCATTACTGCTTTACTTTGATTGACGTAAATACTCATCCTGCAAAGCCTGTCTATCATTATATGTCAGATAGTCAAACGGAGAAAATGGAACGGAAGGAATATCTGAAAGCAAGGGCTGTCAATTATGAAAGTAATAAAGAAAAGGCCGTTAAACGTGGAAGGTTTGTTCCCGCTTACGACTTTTTGGAGCGTGACTATAAATAAGAGCAATGAAGAAAAGCTTGTTTATATTATTGATTCTTTTTCCATGTGTAGCTTTAGCACAAGGGTACTACACATTGAGAGGTATGGTAAGTGATGGGGAGACGAATGAAAAACTCCCCAATGCCAATGTCTTGCTTTATTCTGATATAAATAAGCTTTTGAAATTTACGACTACAGACAAGGATGGGACTTTTCAGATGTCTTTGTCCGATAGTCTTATAGGAAAATCATAT
>JAZOSA010000024.1:0-15192 GCA_045656905.1 Bacteroidales bacterium | reverse complement strand
CATCGCTTCTGCAAACGATTGCGCAGTCGCGCTTGCAGAGCATCTCTATGGCAGTGAAGCGGCTTTTGTAGCACAAATGAACACACGCGCAAAAGAATTGGGAATGGAAAATACAAATTTCGAAAATACAAACGGGCTTGATGATACGGTTGAAAATCATTTGACAACATCGCGAGATATCGCAATTATGTCAAAGGAGCTCCTGAAATTCTTTTGAAGCATTGCAACAAAATAGCAACACCAGAAGGTAATGTGGATATTACTCCATATCGTTTGGACGTTGAAAAACAACTTCTTGAATATCAAGGTAAGGCAATGCGTACTCTTGCCTTCGCTTATAAAGTAGGTGACCCTAATGAACAATCTTTCGATCCAAAAACTGATGACCTCGTAGCTGAAAACTTTATATTATTAGGTGTTGTTGCTATCGCTGACCCAATCCGTGGCGATGTCGCTGAAGCTGTAAGAAACTGTATGTCAGCTGGTATCGATGTTAAAATCGTTACAGGCGACACTCCTGGTACAGCAATCGAAATCGGTCGTCAACTTGGTTTGTGGCTCGGCACTGACTCTAAAGACGTTAACCATATCACAGGTAAAGACTGGGAAGCTCTTTCTGATGAAGAAGCTCTTTCAGTAATGCATAAAATCAAGATTATGTCACGCGCACGTCCTATGGATAAGGAACGTCTTGTAAGATTGTTACAATCTGACGGTGAAGTCGTTGCTGTTACAGGCGACGGTACAAACGACGCTCCAGCTCTTAAGGCTGCACAAGTCGGACTCTCAATGGGCGATGGTACAACAGTGGCTAAAGAGGCCTCCGACATCACTATCCTCGACAACTCATTCAATAGTATCGCCCGCGCTGTGATGTGGGGAAGATCATTGTATATCAATATCCAACGCTTTGTCGTATTCCAAATGACTATCAATGTTGCTGCATGTCTCATCGTTATGCTCGGCGCATTGCTTGGTTCAGAAATGGTACTCACTGTGACACAGATGCTTTGGGTTAACCTCATCATGGATACTTTCGCAGCTCTAGCTCTCGCTTCATTGCCACCATCAGCAATGGTGATGAAAGAAAAACCACGCGATAGAAACGCTAACATCATCACAAAACCAATGATGTGGCAGATATTCGGCGTCGGTATCTTCTTCGTCATCTTGATGTTTGGTCTCGTTCAATATTTCAAACATGCTGATGTGACATCATTGGCTGACTTCTCATTCGCAGAATATTTCAAGAATTATTTCAACTTCCAAGCATCACAAGGAATCTCGCCTTTGGAACAAACTTACATCTTTACAATATTCGTCTTCTTGCAATTCTGGAACTTGTTCAATGCTAAGGCATTCCACAGCGAAGGTTCTGCATTCAGAGGTCTGTTCAGAAAAGACGTCATCGCTGGCTTCGGTCTCGCATTATTCGTCATCGTTGCTGGTCAGTTGCTCATCGTAAGCTTCGGTGGCGAGATGTTCAACGTTGCAGCAATGAGCGCAAAAGACTGGATGTACATAATCTTGGGAACATTGCCTATATTTGCTATCGGCGAGGCAATGAGAGCGATAAAGAAATTATTAAGCTAAAACGTAGAGACGTATCAAAATCCGTAGAATTTTGCTGCGTCTCATAAAATTGAAAATATAAGTAAAGACGTATCAATATGTGTTGATGCGTCTTTTCTTTTGGGCGTTCCGGCTATCGCCGTCGGGCTTTCCGCTATATCTTTGCTCGCTATGTTTCCGTCTCGCTCACTCAAGATATGAACTCGGCACTTCGACAAGCTCAGTGACCTCGCCCGTCCCCGAAACCCGTTCCCGATTTGCTCGCAAAGGATGCCGCTTCAATCCCTAACGCATTGGCGGCGATTAACACCTAATCGCGAACCTATAGTTCTGACTTCGTATGCATAAAGTCTGTTGACAGTTGACCGTTGTCTGTTGACAATAATCAAATCTCCACAATAACTCCAAACATAAAGTTGATACCAGCTTGTGGGAAATATCCGTCTTCAATATATTCACTTCCGCCGACAAGCGCCTTGTAAACCCAAGCGTTGCTGCAATATTTGCTGTTGAAGATGTTGTTTATGGATAAATTGAAATTCAAAGTCTTAAACAAAGATTGCTTCCATTCGTAATTGATATTTACATTGCTTACGAAATATGGGTCCAGACTTCTAGAAAGGGTAGAGGTGTTGTCAATGTATTGTCTTCCAACATATTTCTCCTGAAATACGATGTCTAAATATTTTATTGGCGTTACTTTCAAATTCAAACCTGAAATAACATTTGGTGAAAACGAAATGTCGGTAGTGCCAAGATTGTTCTCAATTTGTCCTAAATAATTCCAGTCAGCATCGTAATTGTCAACAAAATCAACATAATTCAAAATCTTATTCTGACTTAAAGCGAAGTTGAAGTCTAAAGCGAAATATTTGTTCATTTGATAAGCGAGATTTCCTTCCAAACCTAATCTGTAGCTCTTATCGACATTCGTCATAATAGTCGCTCCAACATTGTTAATCTCGCCTGTCAAAACTAATTGGTCTCTGTAATCCATATAGAAGAGGTTGGTGCTCAAGGCGATTTTTCTATTTCTATAAGAATAACCTAATTCGTAATCAATGAGTTTCTCGTGTGTGATGTTCTCTCTCTGAATCTCGTCGGCATCGGTGTAGATGTCGCGGTTTGGTTCTCTGTTGGAATATGCCACTGAAAAATATGCTGAGTTATTTTCATTTATGGTGTAAAAAACGCCGCCTTTAGGATTCCAGAAATTGAAGACATGATTTTGAGTGATGTCGTTTAAATCGTCATGAATGCCGTTTAAATCGTAATTGATGTGTCGATATTGTATCTCGGTAAAGAAATTAAGATACGAATTTAACTCGTAATTGCTTGATACATAAACATTATAATATTGTTTGTTGCTTTTGTTCTCGTACCATCTGTAATTCAACGGAACTGCGAATTCCGCCCAGTTGATGATTCCGTAATGATTGCCGTCGTATTTGTTCCAGCTGCCACCATAATTGATGTCAAATCTTCCGACTTTTTGATTTAAGTTAATGTTGATGCCATAGAATTTATTGTCTAACCATTTCTGTTGAACCAAGTTAAGTCGTTCGATGACAGAGTCGCCGATAATCAAAGGTTCTAATCCGTAACTGGATAATTTCTTGTCGTTTTTATAGTTTTCGTAATAACCTTTTCCTGTCGTCAAAAACGCTGATGCTGTTAAAATCAAATTTTGATTGAAGCTGTGAGCGTAATGTAATTGATAGTAAGTCTGGTTGTATTTGTCGATTTCGTTTTCGTAATAACCGATGAAATTACCATCTTTATCGTACATCATTCCTGCAGGATTGAAGGTTGGATTTGTTGCGAGACTATCTTTCGGTGTTCCGTTCCATGCTTGGTAGGTCTGTTCTTTTCCATTCATAATCATGAATTTAAGGAAGTCGTTTTCGTCTGACCACGAAGCAGAAAGTTGATAAGAGAACAAATCGGAATATGCTCTGTCGATGTAGCCTTCGGAATTTATCTTGCTGATTCTTCCGTTGACATTGAATCCGTTTTTATTTCTTCCAGTAGAAAAATTCAAGGTGTTTTTCAATGTGTTGAAAGAACCGACAGAACTGCTCAATCGTGCGAAAGGCTCTGTCGTTTGTTCGTCGGTTTTGATGTTGATAGAAGCACCGAATGCTGCTGCGCCATTACTTGAATTTCCTACGCCTCTCTGTATCTGTATGTTATCTACTGAAGATGCCAAGTCGGGAAGGTCGACGAAATAAACCAAACTCGATTCTGCATCGTTGATTGGAACTCCATTCAAAGTGACATTGATTCTTGTGAGGTCGCTGCCACGAACCCGCATGCTCGTATAACCCACGCCAGCGCCGGCATCGGAAGTGACGACGACAGATGGCGTGTTTTGTAATAAAAATGGTAAATCTGTTCCTTGGTTGCTCTTTTTCAATTCGTTAGAAGTGACTTCAGAGTAGGTGAGTGGCGTCTTTTCTCCAACGCGCGATGCTGTCACTATGACTTCGTCTTCCATCATGGAATCGGCTGTCATCGCGACTTTTACCTTGCTGTCTTTATTGATGTTGATAGTTGTTTCATAAATTCTGAAACCGACGTAAGTGGCTTCTAATGTGTAAGTTCCTTTTTCTATGTTGTCAAATTTGAAATTGCCGTTTTCGTCGCTGACGGTCATGAGATTTAATTCTTTTAATGAGATGTGCGCTCCGATAAGATTCTCGTGATTCTCTTTGTCGATGACGTTTCCGTTTAGGTTAAACTGGGCGAAAAGCGACATTGGCATAAGCATTGCCAGTAAGATGATTTTTTTGATGAATTTGAACATAAGCATTGATTTAAAATAAGTTAAACATTAAATTAAATCAATAGGAGAAAATTTTGATGTGTCTCATTTCCCGGTCTCGGCATTATCCGTATCCGGTTCAGAGGGTGTGATCTCAGCCTGTGTTTCATTTTACTCTCGTAAAAAAGGCACCCCTATTGAAAGTCAAGGCAAAGATATTATATTTTTTTTTAAGTTTGCAAGAAAAAATAATAAGATGAAAATTTTAATTTTAAATGGTCCTAATCTAAACCTGATAGGTAGGAGAGAACCACAAATATATGGGACTGAGTCTCTTATTGATTTTGTTGAAAAGATGAAAAACAATTTTCCAGAGCATCAGTTGGATTATTTTCAATCTAATCACGAAGGCGTTTTGATTGATAAATTACATGAGGCTTGGGATAATTATGACGGCGTCGTCTTCAATCCAGGTGCTTATTGTCACACTTCTATCGCTTTGGCTGACGCGATTCGTTCTATTGAAACTCCAGTCGTTGAGGTTCATATCAGCGACATTTATTCTCGAGAAGAATATCGCCATCATTCATACACTGCGGAAGCTTCTGTAAAATCTGTAGTCGGTAAGGGTTTGAAAGGTTACGAGGAAGCGGTACTTTATTTGATTGGAACTAAGATCTAAGAACTAAGAACTAAGAACTCTACACTCTATCATGGCGTTCCGCTTCGCGTCGGGCTTTCCGCTATATCTTTGCTCGCCATGTTTCCGTTTCGCTTCTCAAAATCGGAACTCGACACTTCGACAGGCTCAGTGACCTCGTCCCCGTTCCCGAATCTCGTCCCCGAAATCGCTCGCAAAGGATGCCGCTCCAATCCCTAACGCAAAGTGATGGAAGTGGCGCGTTTTTTTACGAAAAGTCTTTGTTATCCAATTCGCTGTATAATTTCTTCTTCTCTAAGAAGTGCTTGAAAACGATATTCTTCTGATAAATTTGCGACACTTTGTTTTGAATGAGTTTTCTCCTTTTCTTTTTTAAGTAAGGGAGATGTCTCAAGAAACTGAAGTGCGCACGTGTCACAGCGAAGAAGTCGGCGAAACTGCCTCCGCACAAGAATTTGAATGCGGCAATCCAGTCCAAGAAGAATCTATAGAATATTGTTCCGAAGACTTTTCCTTTCGGAAGGTTTTTCATCAATAAAGAAAGGTTGTTTCTGAAGTTGAGGTAAGTCTTTCTTGCAGATGACTTTGGTAATGTGCCGCCACCGATGTGGTATATTTTTGAGTCTGGGCAGTACATTATTTTATATCCTGCATTTTTCAGTCTCCAACACAAATCTATTTCTTCCATATGGGCGAAGAAATCATCGTCTAAACCGCCAAGTTCGTGATATAGAGACGCTCTTACGAACATGCAGGCACCTGTCGCCCAGAATATTTCTTTCACGTCATCATATTGTCCATTGTCGGTTTCAAGGTGCTGGAAAACTCTTCCGCGGCAGAAAGGGTATCCGTATTTGTCTATAAAACCGCCAGCGGCTCCGGCATATTCGAATTTTGTCTTTTCGTAATATGATAAAATCTTAGGTTGACAGGCGGCAATGTTTTCATCGCTGTCCATCAGTTCAATGACAGGCTCAATCCATTTGGGCGTGACTTCAATATCAGAATTAAGTAAGACGTAATATTCGGCTTCAACTTGTCGCAATGCGATGTTGTATCCTGTTGCGAAGCCTCCGTTGAAGTCGTTAACAATCAGTCTGATATTAGGGAAGTTTTGTCTCATGAAATCTACAGAGTCATCGGTAGATTTGTTGTCAGCAACGATAATCTCAGCAAAGTCGGCATTGTTTTCAATGACAATAGGAAGGAACTTCTCCAAGAAATCCTTTCCGTTATAATTCAATATGACTACCGCTACTTTTTTCATAAGCGCAAAGATAATAAAAGTCAACAGATAATGGACAATGGACAACAGTTTTTTTAAGTTGAAAATGGAAGGTAATTTTCAATTTTCAGTTTTCAGTTTTCAATTTTCAATTAAAAAAAGACTCCCATTTCTGAGAGCCTTTTTGAGTATAAATAAAATATGTGGTGTGGTAAGAAATTACTTTCGTTATCTAGGATTTTCGTAGTAATCCTTTGCATCATCGCCGTAGTTGACCTCTGGGTTGACGCTGCCGTCAGCATTGTAATATTGTTGGTATGGACTATATGTTCTTTCGTAAATTTCGCTTGTCCATCTATTGTTGTTGATTTCGCCGATAGCATCAGAGTGGATGAGTCTGAAGTCGTTAGTTGCGATATCTTGTGTCATGAAGACGAATTTCTTGTTTCTTTGTTTGTCTAATGTGTAGTAGTGCCAGATTTCGTAAGGATAAGCTCCAGGTTCGTTGTGGTTTTGAACTATTCTGTCAGGTGCTCCGTATTTGAGGAATACGATACCTCTGTCAGTTTGGTAACCTTTTATTCTTTGTGCCGTGAATGAAGCGTTTACACGTTTTACCTGTGCGAAGTATTTGTCCCATTCTTCTTTAGGTGATAATGGATTGCGACTTGCCCAGAAACTGTAGAAATATTGTTGCATTGTTTCGATGTCGTTGGTCTTGATCAAACTGAATGCGTATTCTTTTTCGACTTGTGAAGAAATAGCTTCCAAAGTTCTTATGTATTCTCTGATTGTGTCAATGTTGTTGATGCTGCCAGAGAAGACTTTTTCAGGTGCTATAGTCGCTAAAACAGTATTGTCTATCTGATAGTTTGAATTGCTTCTTTGGAAGAAGAATTGGTTGTAACCTATTACCTCGTTGTTTCTGTTGCGTGCTTCAAGAACTAGATAATAGTTGCCAGAAGGAAGATTGCTGATGTTCATTGTGTTGATAATCACTTCTGTGTCTTTGACGTCCATCTTCTTTGTGACGAAGAAACTGCTTACGACAGTGTTGCTTTCAAAAGTTTTGATGTATGTGTTGAGTAGGTATTTTTCTCCTTCACCAAGGTGTTTCTTGCTGTTGTAGATTTCACAGTAGAATGTCAATTTGTTTACTGATTCTGGATAATAAGGCATTATCATTGGGATGAGGTCATAACCGTTTTTTGCTGTTGCAGCATTGCTTGGTTTATAGTCTTCAAGGGCGATAATGCTTGAGAAACAGATTGTTTCAGGGAAATCAATAACTATGGTTTCATTGATTTTTAATGGTTTTTCTTTTCTGTTGTTGGCGTCTTCAATAGATACTTCCATTTGATACTCGCCGTTTGCTAAAGAGTAGCGTTGGATATCCATGAAAAATCCATCGATAGAAGTTGTGTCTGCGACTTGTGGACTTTTAACGGTGTATTTGTCGTAGTTCTTGATAGATTCACCTTGTTTAAATAATACCGTTAAATTGATGGCTGCTTCATATTGTCCGTTTGATTGTTTTACGTATGTCAGACTATTGCAGTCAAAGGTGATGTAGGTTTCTAAATAAGGTGAGTTGCTTCCTGGTACGTTGAAAGTTCCATAAGAAATAAAAGAGTTGATGCTCTTGTCTTGTGCTATGATTTGTGCGGATAAAACACACAATAAAACTAATGTTAATATTCTTTTCATTTTCTGGTTAAAATTTATGCTGCAAAGATACTTATACTTTGAGAAATGTCAATAAATTTTAACTTTTATTTTATGGAAAAGTATCTACAAAATTTTTATAACGTGTTAATAATTAGGTGGTTGTAAGAATGATTTCCTTAGAAATTCAATTTGATAAATGTTAATAAAAATTGAGATAAATTTTCTTTTGTGTTAAGAATATTTTTGATTTTATTGCTGCGTTTGTTGGCAGCTCCGTACGTCAGACCTAAAAGAACAGCGATTTCGGTGTCGTTTAAATTCATAAAATAAAGGGCGATGAACTTGATGTCGCTGTTGGTGATGCCTTCAAAATAGTTCTTTATGGCATTGATTGCTTTAGGAAAGCAACTGTTGAATGTCTTCGTCAGGGAAATGATGTCGTTGTTGGATAACTGAAGCTTGCTATAATCATGGACGTTTTTAGTCAGAATCGTTATGCCGTCTAATGATGATTTCACTTTTTTACAGATGTGACTTTCGCAGAAACGTTCGTATGCTTCCTCAAAGTTTTCATTTGGTTCTAAGACAATGAGTTTCTTTGAAATGTTGTCAATAATCTTGTCTTTTGATTCTATTATTTCTTTATTGCCGTCTATCGTTTTCTGGGCGGAACGTATTTTTTCTCTGTCTTTCTTTTTGCTTATGTTGAAGATGACGAGGATTGCAGATATAATTATTAGAGAAACAATGATTATTATTGTAACGCTATTGCTGTCATTGTTTTGTGCGACATTGTTTTTGTTGTTTATGATATTGTTGTTAATGTCGTACAATTTTTCTAGGTCTAGTTTAAGAGGTGTTTTCCTGATTTCAGCAGAGTTGCTTTTTGCCTGGTATTGAATGTAAAACATCTCTTTTTCATAGTTGTTGGTGTTGAAGTATGATTCTGCTAGTTTTTCAGAAAATACTAGTTTTTCTTGTTGGTTTCCGTTTTCAAAACAATAGTTGAGGTGGGGAAGAGCTTTGACGTAATTTCTTTCGTAAAAGTATTTTGTTCCTATTGCCGAATGGAAGTCGTAGTCTTGAATCTTTATATTGAAATGATTGGTGAATATAGAGTCGGCTTTATTGTAATCGTTTAATTCATATAGAGTTGTAATCTTATTGTCGATGATTTTTCTATAAATGTTGTTAGGAATATTGTCTTTTTCTTCTGCCATTTCGAAGTAAATCATGGCAATGTTTGGCATATGATTGTATTGATACAGTTTGCCAGCTTTCAATAATATGTTTATTGCTTTCTCTTCATTGTCAGACGATTCGTAGTCGGAGAGAGCTTTGTCATAAAGTGCTGATGCTGGTTTGAGCGAGTTGATGTCTTTATAAATATCGCCGAGTCGTTCGTATATCTCACCTCGGAACTGATAGTCGTAAGGTTTGACGACATCGCTTTTGTCTATGTACCTATTAATATAATCAAGAGAGTTATAGAATTTTTTTGTCGCTAAAATTGGACGGTTGGAGGAGAAGTCTTCAATAGCATCATAGTAGTAAAATTGTGATATTTTTTGAAGAAATTCCAGACGTTTGTGATATTTTTCGGCACATTTCTTTGCAGTTTCAATATTGCTTTCTATCAAAGAGTCGTTTTCTGTGTAAGAAACATTAAGAATTTCTTCACAATAAGACTTAGACACATCACTGCAAGAAATGAAATTCAATGCTGTGATTATCAGTGATAAAAAGATAATATTTCTGTAAAAAGACCTCATATTTGATTGCAAAAATACTGCTTTTATTTGGTGTATGATGTAAAAAAAATAATTTTTTTTGAAAAACTCTTGCTTGGAATGAAAAATTTGTATCTTTGCAGCGGAGAAATGGCAGAGCGGTCGAATGCGGCGGTCTTGAAAACCGTTGTACAGCAATGTACCGGGGGTTCGAATCCCTCTTTCTCCGCGGAGATGAAGCGACTAGAAAGTCGCTTTTGTTCTTTAATGACTAAAGGCTAATGACTAAAGGCAAATGACAAATGGCTAAAGGCTAAAGAATTTTGTCAGATTTGTTTGGAACCAATAACTTGTAGTCTTGTTGTCTTATAGTCTTGTTGACTTAAAAAAAGGAGAGATGCCAGAGTGGTCGAATGGGGCGGTCTCGAAAACCGTTGACCGGTCTCCCGGTCCGAGGGTTCGAATCCCTCTCTCTCCGCAAAATGTAGCGGCTTAATATGTTGAATTCAATATATTGAGTCGCTTTTGTTTTGTGTATCGTCCCAATTATCACCCGAATTATATTTGTATAGAAAATGTTAGCGTTTGTGATAAAAAAACTATTGTAAAAATTAATTTGTAAGAATACTTGCTTTTTCTTCATCTTATATGCGTTTTTTTTCGTATCTTTGTTATGTTAATAACTAATCATACTATTTTATAACTAACATTTTTAATATGAAAACAGATATTGAAATCGCAAGAGAAACTTCTCTTAAAAGAATCGAAGATATTGCAAGTAATATTGGCGTTCCAACAGATGAGATAAATAACTATGGCAAATATATCGCTAAACTTCCACTATCTCTTATTGACGAAGATAAGATAAAGAAAAGCAACCTTATCCTCGTCACTGCCATCACTCCGACGAAGGCAGGCATCGGCAAAACAACCGTCTCTATCGGTCTCTCCTTGGGTCTTAATAGAATAGGTAAGAAAGCTATTGTCGCATTGCGCGAACCATCTCTCGGTCCTTGCTTCGGTATGAAAGGCGGTGCGGCAGGCGGCGGATACTCTCAGGTGTTGCCAATGGAAAATATCAACCTCCACTTCACTGGCGACTTCCACGCAATAACATCTGCGCATAATATGATTACTGCGCTGCTCGACAATTACATCTATCATAATAGAAAAACAGGTCTCGCTCTCAAAGAGATAAAATGGAAACGTGTGCTCGACGTCAACGACAGAAGTCTGCGTAATATTATCACAGGTCTCGGTGGATCAGCCAACGGACTTCCTACAGAAAGCGGATTCGACATCACTCCGGCATCTGAGATTATGGCAATTCTCTGTCTCGCTAAAGACCTTGATGACTTGCGTCGCCGTGTGGGTAATATCCTTTTAGGTTACACATTCGATGACCAACCTCTGACAGTCAACGACCTCGGTATCGCTGGCGCGATAACTGTGCTTTTGAAAGATGCTATTCAACCTAATCTTGTGCAGACGACTGAAAACACTGCTGCTTTTGTCCATGGCGGTCCTTTCGCTAATATCGCTCACGGATGTAACTCTCTTATCGCTACGAAAATGGCTCTCAGCTATGGCGATTATGTAATCACTGAAGCTGGTTTCGGTGCAGACCTCGGCGCAGAAAAATTCTTTGACATCAAATGCCGTAAGGGTGGTCTCTCGCCAAAACTTACAGTCGTGGTTGCTACGGCGCAGAGTCTGAAGTTGCACGGCGGTGTGCCAGAAGATAAAATCAAGGAACCAAATATTGAGGGATTGAAGAACGGTCTTCCAAACCTTGACAAACACATAGAGAATTTAAAACTTTTCGGCCAGAAGGTTATAGTTACATTCAATAGATTTGCAAGCGATACCGACGAAGAGATTGCATTGGTTGCAGAACATTGCAAAGAATTAGGAGTTGGATTCTGCATGAACAATGTTTTCGCCGATGGAGGTAAAGGTGCTGAAGAACTCGCAAAACTCGTAGTTGAGACAATAGAAAAGACACCGTCAGAACCTCTTAAGTTTATCTATGAAAACGAGGATTCTGTGCGCACTAAGATTGATAAAGTTGCTAAGCAGATTTATGGCGCAAAAGATATAGCATATTCAATTGTTGCTCTCAAGAAAATCAAGCAGATTGAGTCGTTGGGTATCTCGCATTATCCTATATGTATTGCAAAGACACAATATTCATTCTCGGCAGACCCAAAGGCTTACGGCGTTGCAAAAGACTTTGACCTTAACGTGCGCGACATTATCATCAACAATGGCGCGGAGATGATTGTTGTCATCATGGGAGATATTATGCGTATGCCAGGATTGCCAAAAGATCCTCATGCTCAAAATATTGACATCGTTAATGGTAACATCGAAGGATTGAGTTAAGAGAATCCGAGGGAGAATCCTTATATAGCGAAAAAACTGCTGACTATCAATAAGTCGGCAGTTTTTTTTGTTTTTTTGTGTTTTATTGATAAAAAACATCTAAAAAATTTTGATTCTAAATAAAAAACACTACATTTGTGGCGAATAAAACTTTGTTGGATTAGAAAATGGGTTCTTCTAACTGGCAAAGTAATAACAATAGAACCCGCAAACTACTATCCCCGATGTCAACGGGTAAAAATGGCTATAAAGTTATGAAAGCAAGAATTTTAGTGCTGGCTTTTGCTACAATGGTTGCTTTAGCTTCTTGTACAGCAACAAAAACAGTGTCAACAGCAAGATACTTAGATCCTGATACACAGGAAATGATTGCTGATTTAGAGGTATCTAACACAAAAGTTGTTGGTGAGTATAAATGTAACGTTAAGAAAAATGCATATGTAAATGAACAAGAGTTGAAAGATAATGCTGTTTATAATGCTCTTCAACCTGTTAATGCAGATGTTTTGGTTGCTCCTCAATACAAATTTGTAAAAGAAGTCCACGGAAAACGTTGTGTCTATACTGTAACAGTAAATGGTTACTCAGCATTTTATCGTAACTTCCGTCCAGTTGAAAAAGAACGTGTTACAGATGTGGAATTAAAAGAAGTTAATGGTTTGATCTTTATGTTGACCAAGAATAATTTTGGTGAAACTGTTGGTTACCAAGTTGTAGTTCCTACTGATAAGAAAACTGCAGTTATTGATGCAGACAAAAAATTATTAGAAGATTTGAATATTGATTACGTAGTTTTAACTCCACGTGACGATAGGAAACCTGTAAAAGTTGAAAAGTCGGAATCATCTTCTCAAGAATCAAAGTTCGTCGACAAAATTGAAAAGAAAATAAAGAAAGGTAAAAAATAATTTTTACGAATATTTATGATAAATAAGAGGCTGACTAAATTTCTAGTCAGCCTCATTTGTTATTAACTAAATTTTATCATTTCTCGATAAAAGCCTTTTCCAAATCCTGAGAGATGTTAATCATGAAGTCTCCCATTTGCTCGTAGGCGTTGATGATGTCGATGTAATATATGTTTGACTGATAATTGTTTCTGTTGTTTTCGAGGTCTTCAATCATAGCGTCTCGGAAGTCGTTTCTGAGGTTGTTGAGTCGTTCTTCTGCGTTGTAAGCATTTGATATTTCAACCAATTCGCCTTTGTGTGCAGCGTTAAGGTTTGTAATCATCGCATCGTATGCGTCGTTGACTGCCTCAGCCATTGTGTTGAGATTCTTTATGCTTTCTGCATCGAACTCTTTTTTATGAATGTTCTTTCTTGATAAAATCCTGCTGATGCTTTCTCCTGAGTCGCCTAATGACTCTAACTCGCCGATAATCTTATACATCGCCTTTATCTTCATAGATGTGCTTTCGCTTATCTCTTCGGCAGATACGGCATTAAGGAATGTCGCGATTTCAAATTCTATCCTGTCGGAAATCTCTTCGTATTTGACAAGCTTTTCTTTTAATGTATTTAACTTGTTGTTATCAGTCTCGTTGATAGCTTCTTTTGCATATTCTGCTCCGTTCTTTGAAATCTGAGCGAAATGTATCACTTCATTAAATGCTTGTTCTACTGACAATTCTGGCGTTGCCAAAGGACCTGCTGATATGTATTTGAGTTTGAAAACTTCTTTCTCTTGATTTTCAGGTGCGCGGATAATCCAGCATACAGCCTTGCTTATGAGTTTTGTGAACCATACCAAAATCAAGGTGTTGATTGTGTTGAATAATGTGTGAAGCATTGATAATCCGTATAATGCTGATGTGGCTTCTGGCGATGCGGCGTCGCTGACTGTGAATCCATCAGCTGCTGGGTTCGGCAAGCCGAATATAGATTCGGTGATGAATCCTACTAATCTCAAGAATGGCTTGAATAATATCAACGCCCAGATGACTCCGAATACGTTGAAAATCGTGTGTGACATCGCGGCGCGTTTCGCCTGTGTGTTTCCGACCGAAGCGGCTATGTTTGCAGTGATGGTCGTACCGATGTTTTCGCCAAGAACCATAGCGCATGCCATGCTGAATGGAATCCATCCCATGCTTAACATGATGAGCGTGATTGCCATAGTGGCTGATGATGATTGAAGGATGAGTGTCAATATTGTTCCGAAAGCGAGGAACAGCAATACTGAGCCGAAACCGTGTGACGACCATGTCGTTACGAATTCTAATACTGCTGGTGTCTCTCTGAGGTCTGGCACCGATTCTTTCATAAAGGAAAGTCCGAGGAAGAGGAGTGAGAAGCCGACGATGAGTTCGCCGATGTTTTTACGTTTGTCTTGTTTTGAGTTGGAGAAAAGGAAACCGAATATCATCAATGGTATCGCGAGTATTGAGATGTCGGCTTTGAAACCAAGCCATGCGACTAACCAAGCTGTTACCGTCGTGCCTATGTTCGCACCCATAATGACGCCGATGGCTTGTACTAATGTCAGAAGTCCTGCGTTGACGAAACTGACGACCATGACCGTCGTCGCTGATGATGACTGAATCAATGCGGTGATTCCCAATCCTGTCATCACGCCTTTGAAAGGATTTGATGTCATCGCTGATAAGAAACCTCTTAGTTTATCGCCGGCAGCTTTCTGCAAACCGGAACTCATTAAATTCATGCCATAAAGGAACATTCCTAATGCTCCGAATAATGTAAATACTTGTAATATGCTCATAAAAATTATATTATTTTACGACTGCAAAACAATACAAATTATGTTACAAAAATGTTTCAAAAAAATTAGAGTTTGGTTAAATGATGGGAATGTTATCCCATCTTTCCTGTAAGATAAGCTTTGGTTCGTTCGTCTTTTGGATTTGTGAACATATTCTCAGTATAGTCGTATTCAACGAGTTCGCCTAAATACATAAACATTGACTTGGATGAAATTCGTCTGGCTTGTCCCATATTGTGTGTCACAATTAATATTGTTACTTCTTTTTGCAGTTCTAACAATAATTCTTCAATATGTTTTGTCGCGATAGGGTCGAGGGCGGAAGTTGGTTCGTCCATCAGAAGTATGTCTGGCTTCATTGCCAAGGCGCGTGCAATACATAAACGCTGCTGTTGACCGCCAGAGAGGAAAGTACCTTTCTTATTCAAAACATCTTTCACTTCTTCCCAAAGAGCTACATTTTTCA
>JAZOSA010000023.1:0-15977 GCA_045656905.1 Bacteroidales bacterium | reverse complement strand
GTCGGCCATGTCGCGGCTGAATCCTTGACGACAGACAATTCTCATGACAACGCATTGCTCTAAATCCTTCGGCAATGTATACGCTGGAACCATCCAGCCGTTTTGTTGTAACTTGTATTGTAAGTCGTACAAGGTCCAGTTGGCGACTTTATCGTATTTAGGATTCAACGACCAGATGAACAGCGGGTTGACAAGTTCTGTACTGTAGTTTTTGAACTGCGGCATTTTTGCGATTTCGCCGTGGAGATATTCCGCGATTTCCATCGAGTTCTGTTGAATTGCCTTGTATCCTTGGAATCCTAATCTGATGAATTGGTAATATTGTCCCAGGACTTGGGCTGCAGGTCGCGAGAAGTTGAGACCTACCTGTGTGATGTCGGCGCCGAGGTAGTTGACACTGAATGCCATCTCTTCTGGAAGATATTTCTTGTCTTTCCAGATGACCCAGCCCAATCCTGGATATACGAGTCCGTATTTGTGTCCTGAGGTGCTTATTGACAATACGTTTTCTAATCGGAAATCCCATTTTACATGTGGCTTTAAAAATGGAAGGATGAAACCTCCTGATGCGGCGTCAACGTGGATGCATAGTTGGTTGCCTGTCTTCTTGTTGAATTCTGTCACGGCTTTGTCGATGGCTTCGAAGTCGTCGTTCATGCCGGTCCATGTGCAACCTGCGATAGGGACGATGCAGATGGTGTTCTCGTCGCACATCTCGATGGCTTTCTTTGGGTCTAAGGTAGGGTTTTCTGTTGTGAGCGGCACTGTACGCATCTCAATTTGCCAGAGTTGTGCGAATTTTTCCCATACTACCTGATAACCTGTAGAGATGACGAAGTTAGGTTTGTCGTAAGGCTTGCCTTGTTCCATTCTTCTCTTACGCCAGCGCATCCATGCTGCCACGCCGCCGAGCATACAGGCTTCCGAGGAACCGATGCCGAGCGCGCCGGTCTTCCATTTGTTAGTTTCAGGACTGTTCCATAAATTAGCGAGAATATTGATACATTTTTGTCCCATCACAGCTACACGAGGATATTCTGTCTCGTCGATATAGTTGATGCTGATGGCTTCATTCATTAATTTCGTTGCGTATTCGTCCATATATGTGGTGACGAAAGTAGCGAGGTTGAGTCGAGGTTGAGTCTGAGGAAATGTCTCGTCTTTAACCATTTGATAAGCGACTTGAGGTGTTGTTGGTGCATCAGGGATTTTGTCCACAGGAGATGGATTTATCATTGCGTCGGTTCCGAAGACATCGCTCTTGGCGTCTCCACGTCTGAAATTGAAATCTTTCATAATGTTGTTTTTTAAGTTTAAATTAGTCTGACTTAAAAACATTATGATGATATGAAAGTTTGTTTAGGGAATGTTAAATTTTAAGTTGAAAGTTGAAAACTGAAAGTTCTTAGTTCAAAAAAAAGTCCCGCAATTTGCGGGACTTTTTTTTGTTATCAGTGAGCGATGTTTATTTCTACTCTTCGGTTCTTTGCTCTGCCTTCTGCTGTTTTGTTGTCAGCTATTGGTTTGCTTGAACCGTGACCTTTTGCGATGATTCTGTTAGGATTGATGCCTTTTTCGATGAGGTAGTCTCTGATAGCATCAACACGTGCTTGAGAAAGTTTTTGGTTGATCTTATCGCTACCGGTGTTGTCGGTGTGACCGTCAAGTTTAACCCAGCATCTTTCATCCTCGTTCATCAAGTCTACCAATTGATCCAAGTAAGGATATGATTCTTTTGTGAGAGTTGCTTTTCCTGACTCGAATCCGATGTTAGTTGCGAATTCAACTGGGACATATATTGGGCAACCTTCGTTTTCTATTGCGCCTGGTTCTTCAGGGCATTTATCGTTTTTATCCATTACGCCGTCGCCGTCAGTGTCTGGGCAGCCGTTGAAAGCAGCGAGACCTTTTATCATAGGACATTCGTCGATATGGTCAGGGATGCTGTCGTTGTCAGAGTCTGGGCATCCTTCGAATTCTATAGGACCAGCGATGTTAGGACATTGGTCTTCAGAATCTTGTAATCCGTCGCCGTCAGTGTCTGGGCATCCGTTGAATTCTGCTAAACCAGCGATGTTAGGACATTGGTCGTCGGCGTCTTTAAGTCCGTCGCCGTCAGAGTCTATATCTGGGCAGCCGTTCATTTCGATAGAACCAGCCACGTTAGGACAGTTGTCTTCTGAGTCTTGTAATCCGTCGCCGTCAGTGTCTGGGCAGCCTTCGAATATTTCTAAACCTGCTATTGAAGGACATTTGTCGAGGTTGTCAGGGATGCTGTCGCCATCTGTGTCAGGACATCCGCCGAATATTTCCAAACCAGCTAATGTTGGACATTTGTCGAGATAATCAGGGATGCTGTCGTTGTCAGAGTCTGGGCATCCGCCGTATAAAGCGAGACCTGGAGTATCTGGACATTGATCATCAGCATCGGTGATGCCGTCGTTGTCAGCGTCAGGGCATCCGTTCAATTCTGCTTTGCCGTAGATGTCAGGACATGCGTCAATGTCGTTTGGCACGCCATCGTTGTCATTGTCGTCATAAGGACATCCGAAGTTTTCCCAAACACCTGGTTCTTTCTTACATTTGTCTTTTCTGTTAGAGACTTTGTCGCCGTCTTTGTCTTTGACTTTAGCATGAGGAATAGGAACCTTGAAAAGCATTTGAACATTGATTTTGTCTATTTCTGGTTTTGCCAATGTGCTTAAGATGTTGTTTGAACCAATCCAAATAGGACCTAATCTAAGTCCAGCACCTGCTGCAAATCCGTAGACAGAACTGTATTGTACTGGTACGGAGAAACCGAACATGGCACTTTCATATCTTGGAGTAATGCTGTAGTTGCTGTAAGAATGTATCTTGGCGTATGTGTCGCCGCCTTGACGCAAAGCGATGTTTGGTGTGAAGTTGATGTATAAATTCTTGCAGATGTTGTAGTCAATTTGCATAGAAAATGTTGTTGGCAATGACATTCTGTATATTTCTTCGCCTTCGATTGGAGTGATATATCCAGAGTTGTTGATGAAATTGCTGATGTCTTCCAATGACTCAAAGTCTTCAAACATATGTCCGTTGAAGTATCCGTTTGCTACGAAGTCTTGGCTGTATGGACTTCTTTTGAATTTTACGGAACCGAGGTCTCTTATAGACAAACCGACTTTCAACTTATATTTGTTTTCGTTTCTTCTTTCAAGATTGGTCTTGCCATCCATGTCATAGAGGTGGTTTTCATAATTTGGTCTCCATTCCCATACGATACCGAAGTCGAAACCTACGCTGCGACGATGTGTTATGTTTAAGTTTTCTGGATCTAATGAACCGTCTGCGAGTTTGCCTAATCCGTCGGAAAATCCGTAATATACAGAAGTGTTGTCGATGTAAACAGAGTCGTTGTTGTATAATAAGTAGTCTGCTTCGTTGACATTGAGGTATGCTGATGCTAATCCTTCAAGAATCTTTACGTTCATACCGGCTTTGATGACATGATGGTCTGACTTGAAAACAACGCCTGCTATTGAAAGACCATATTCTGCCCAAGAATTCATGTTGACTCTCATATCTTCTTCATGCAACATCTGGTGCCAAGGCAAGACGCCGTTGTTACGTCCTTCTTCCATAATCTGGATGAATGCGTCAGGGAAATTGTCGACATTGAATACTTCTCTGATGCCAGCTGTGAAACCAATGGACAAACGAGGGTTAATTGTGAACATAAAGTTCATAAGGTCTAATCTGACATCTTGATAAATAAATCTGTCCAGACCATTATGTTCTCTGAAACCATACAATTTACTCATGTCCATCTCTGGATTTTTCCACAACTCTGGAATGTAATTTTTGTTGAGATATGCATAGTTATTGCTTAAGTTTAATGATAAACCGACCAAAGTGAGGTCGAATTTCATACGAGAATCAGCAATGGATGCAGGTTGAAAATGTACTCCGCTGATGCCAGCGTAGTTGTCGTTAACAAAAGGAAGGAAATCCTGTGACTTGGCGGAAAACTTGCAAGTCATCAAAATTGTTAACAATAATAAAAACTTAGTAATGTGTTTCTTCATATCAAATGATTTTGATTATACTTTTAGGACACAAAAGTATGTTTTTATTTTGGTAAAGTCAAGGTATTTTTAGGTCATATTTAATAAAAAAAGGAGTCGCATTTACGACTCCTTTATGATTGCTGATAGCTATTCGCTGACAGCTTATTTGATTTTCTTCTCAATTACTTGAAGAACTTCTTTTGTTTCTCCATTTGCGACATAAGCAATGACATAACATTGATCTGCGTTATAAGTTTCATTTAACTTAACAGAATATGATTTTATTATCATTTCTTTTGGCGCAATAACTAAAGGATTTTCATCTGTACCATTAAGAGATTCTCCCCATGTTCCGTTTATTGTTTCACGGAAGACATGACGATGTACATAATCCAAATCATCACCATCTGGTGTAAGTTGTTTTCCAACAATACTATCTTCCATAATACAAACTGTAAGACGATATGTTGTATCAATCATTTCTGTTAAAAATTTAGAAAAAACATTGATTTCCAACTCACGATTTGACTCATCGTAATTGACAATAGGTGTCATCTCTACAACTGCTTCTTCTTGAAGTGTTGCTGCGATAGCATCACCCCATTCTGGTGAATTAAAAGCATATGAACCACTGTTAAATTTACGGTTTATTGTTCCGATTGGGTTGCTGTCAAATCCGAAGAAGTTATACCATTCATCACCTTCTTTAGTCTTAAAGTTTGGATAACCGCCAATAGGAGCTGATAAGAAACCTGAGTGAACACCAAGAACAATAACATTATGTCCATATTGTTTTTGTAACTCCAATGCCATTTCTCCAGCAGCAGGGCAATTGGTACATCTTACACCAGTATAGTCTTCTAATAAAACATTTTTCTGGACAGCGACTTGTATCAAATCTCCACCACCTTCTTTATTATAATCTTGTTCGTCGATTATATCACATGCAACCATTCCCATCATTAAGAATGAAACTGCCAATATGCTTAATATTCTTTTCATTTTTTTAATTTTTAGAATGATGTTGTAATAGATAATGAGAAACCACTTGAAGCAGGAACGACGCGACATACACCGCCGACGCAGACCATACCTTCACTTTGACGACCGCCTGTGAGAACGATTCTTGTTGATTCCTTGATGTAACCAACTGATGCTGTATAGTAATGATCGCGGTTGCCAGCGATTGGGTTGCCATAGTTATATTTGTCTGCTACAGAAACGAACCATTTAGGAGCGATAGTATATTCAACTAAAGCAGCAGCCCAGTTACCTCTTTTCTTATATACGTCTTCGTGACCGAATGTTGATTCTTCTGTTGTGTTACCTCTGTTGATGTTGTCCCACAAGTGTTGTAATTCAAAACGGATGCTTTGTTTGTTTGTGATTCTGTAAGATACGTCAACGAAAGCGATGTTAGCTTTAACAACAGGAGCTCCTGGGTGGTTTTCGATGATGTCCATATCGTAATACAAGTTAATGTATTGAGCGATAAGTTTCCATTTTTTGCTTAAACGTCTTTCGATTTCAATGTTGAAGTCGTGGAAGAACTTACGATCGCCTATACCGAAGAATGGTGAAGTGTAACCTAATGTTCCGCTGTAACCTGCGATATGTGATGGAGTTTCTTGACCTTCAGCTAAAATGTAATTTCTCTTGATGTCATTAACCATGCTGAAGTCAGCAGTGATTTTTGTACCATATTTACCACCGATGATGGTGTTCTTTGGAATTGTGTAGTTGACTTGCAACTGCATTGCCATTTCACCGAGAGGTTGTGTAGCATATGAATAAATAGCAGGAAGGCTGTGTGTATGAGTGTAGTTGATTGGAGGGATGAAGTTGATGTCTAAATCGTTCTTCACGCCTTTATAATCTGACTTGAAACTCATATTATCAACACGTTTGACCTGAGCAATAACGCCGAAACCTTTTTGAGAATATGATAAAGAAGCAAGGATTGCTTGACCAGCATTGAATGTATAGTTGTTGAATGCTGAAGGGTCATTAACCTTATATGCATATTCTGTTGTGAAAGCGAAACGACCGTAACCTAAGTTGATGCGACCGTCGAAAGCGCCGACGTTTTCAGGAATAGTGTAAGTTGTGTTTGTGTTCTTTTGGTATTTACTTACGAAGCTAGCGCCAACTGTTGCTCTGAATTTAGAGCTGTTCATTGCTTCAAAGCTTTGGTTAAGATCCCATTCGCCGTCGATACCGCGAACAACACCTCTGTTAGCAGCATCGCCGTATTCTGTCCAATATAATCTTTGTTTACCATATAAAGCTTTCAAAGTAACGCCTGCCACTGGACGATAGACTACTCTCATACCGCGGAGTGCGTTGTCGAAACCTAATGCCCATTCTTCGTATGTTCTGAAGATGAAACCATTACCGAATTGGTCGTAGATGTCACCGAGAGTAACAGCTATTGTTCCGTTGTCGTATGATGCATAGTAGTTAGCTATACCGAAACCTTGTAATCTTGTGTCGAAACCAGACATTGGAGTTTGGAATGCTTCGTAACGGATGCCGGCTGTGAAGTTACCTAATGAATAGTTGATTTTACCGAAACCATTGATACCAACTTTCTGACCTTTTATAGTTTCTGAAGTGATACCGATAGCTTCGTCGACTTTATAGTATTGTCCGTCAATTTGGAAACTGCCGTTTACTTGTGAGTTTCCAATCTGAGCGAACAAACCTGTAGCACACAATATAAGTGCTGACAATAATAAAAAGCGTCTCATTTGTTTAGAGAATTTCAATTATTATTTATTCAACAAGTTTCAAAATTTCTTCGTAGAGTTCTTCTTCAGCACCTTCGAAGTAACCTGTGTGTTGGTAAACCATTTTGCCGTTACCGTCGAATAAGAATGTGTGAGGAGGATTGCTTACGTTCATAGCTCTTGCTAAGTCTTTGTTAACGTCTAACAAAACGTCGAATTCCCAACCTTTGCCTTCTACGAAAGGTTTGATACGTGGAGTTGAACGTGAGTCGTCGATAGAAACTGCGAAAATTTTAACGCCTGTTTCGTCTTGCCAATCTTGATAAATTTCGCTTAATGCATTGTGTTCCTTAACGCATGGTCCGCACCATGTAGCCCAGAATGTCATTACGAATGGTTTGCCATCGTTTTGTAATTCTGTGATGTTAATTGTTTCGCCATCGAGGTTCTTAAGTGTTACGTTTGGCAAATCTGATTGTGCCTTAGCGCCTAAGAAAAGTACGCTTAAAAACAATAATACTAATGTCTTTTTCATAGTTTAATTTAATTAAGGTTATACAATATATACTTCTAATAATTTACATTCTTCGTTTGTTGAAATGATGTCGACTTTGTTAACGACATTTGGAACCAAGATACACTCTCCAGTTTTTACAAGTTCTGTGCCACCTTCATAAGATAAAATGAAACTTCCAGAAACGCTCATCAAGATTACGAATGAATCTAATTCTGAATAGTCTTTCTTAAGAGCTGACTCGGCATCGAGTTTAATCAAATTAGTTGTGAAATAAGGGCATTTCACCAAGTTAACTGTGGCGTTCTTTATGTTCTTGTCGTATTTCACCTTGCCGCTATCTTCCTTCTTGAAGTTGATTGTTGCTAAAGACTCATCGATGTGGAGTTCGCGTTGCATTCCGTAACGGTCGATTCTGTCCCAGTCGTAAACGCGGTAAGAAGTGTCGCTGGTCTGTTGAATTTCAGCAACCATACAACCTGCTCCGAGAGCGTGGATTTTTCTTGCTGGGATAAAGAAAGTGTCGTCATTCTGAACTTTCTCATAATTAAGCAAATCGCCGACAGTCTTGTCTTTGATGGCTTGTTCAAATTCTTTAGGAGTTACTTCTTTGTTGAAACCAGAAACGAGACCTGCGTCTTTGTCTGCATTCATGACGTACCACATTTCTGTCTTGCCATTATGCAAACCTATTTCTTGTGCTAATTCATCGTCTGGGTGCACTTGAATTGAAAGATTGTCAAGAGGGTCGATGATTTTTATCAATAAAGGAAATCTTTCGCCGAATCTGTTAAAGACTTCGTCGCCGACCAAGTCACCCATAAATGTTTCAATAAGGTCATTGAGTTCGTCTCCAGCGAAATCGCCGTTTGAGACTATGCTGTTCTGACCTTCGAGACCTGAAAGAAGCCAAGCCTCACCACAGTTCATTAAATCGCCAAAGTCTTGATTCAGAACTGTTTTAATGTGTTGTCCTCCCCATATTTTCTCAAAATATGCAGGAGTAAACTTTAAAGGATATAAAATACTCATTAACGTTAATTTAAGGTACAAAGATAATACTTTTCTTTTTTGTGGAAATGTTAAAGCAGTTAAAAAATTATTTTTACTTTTGGAGTCTACGGACAACAGTCAACAGTCAACAGACTTTTACCAATTAGTAGCAAAATGAAAACACTTGAAAAACTTAGAGATAAATTAAATAAGGACGCTGAATTGTCGGGACAGGAAAAAGAGACGAATAAGATTATTAATAAATTTTTAGAGAAGACAAATCCTGATGTTCATTATAAAAATATTGGCGGTTACGGCATCGTCGCAATATATAAAGGCGTTGAAGAAGGCAGGAATATTTTGTTCCGCGCCGACATCGACGGACTTAATATTCCATTGGAATGTCTAAAGACAAATGACAAAAGTCTAAAGGAAGAGTTCAAAAGCCTTAGTTCAAAAGCCTTAGTTCAAAAGCCATATTCCCATCGTTGCGGTCATGACGGACATGCCACGATTTTATGCGGACTCGCGATGCGCTACGGCAAGAAACGTCCAGAAAAAGGAAACGTAATTCTTTTGTTCCAGCCTGCGGAGGAGACAGGCGAAGGCGCGTTGGCAGTCATCAACGACCCATTATTCAAGGAAATAAAAATCGATATGGCTTTTGCCTTGCATAACCTTCCTGGTTATGCCAAGCATCAGATTATCTTGAAGAAAGGATGCTTCGCTTCAGCATCTTTAGGATTGAAACTCATCTTTGACGGAGCGACATCGCACGCCTCGCAACCAGAGAAAGGCAACAACCCACAGCGCGTAATCACGACTCTGCTCGATGCCTTCCAGAAGAAATACGAAAATCTTAAAAGAGACAAATTCCATACGACACTCACGGTGACACACGTCGCTATCGGAGAAGAGACTTTCGGCGTTACTCCAGGACACGCAGAGATTTGGCTTACGCTGAGAAGTCAGGATGATGGATCGCTACAGAATCTTACCGACAGCACGATTGCATTATCGGAATATGTCGCCAAGGAATTCAAGTTGAAGTTTACTCACAGCATACACGAAGCCTTTGCCGCGACGATGAATTCCAGTCGAGAGACAGAACTCGTTGAGCAAGCGGCTAAAGATTTGAAGTTGTCTGTCAATTACATAAAAGAACCATTCCCATGGTCGGAGGACTTCGGACGCTTCGGAAGCATATGTCCGGTCTGCCTCTTTGGTCTGGGATGTGGCTTTGAACACGAGCCACTTCATAGTCCGGTTTATGATTTCGAAGATGAGATTATTGATACAGGAGTTGAGATGTTTTATCAGTTAGGAATTTTTTTGAATTGAAAGTTGAAAACTGAAAAGTGAAAGTTAATTTCCAATTTTCCACTTTCAGTTTTCAACTACGAATGCGTTAGGGATTGGAGCGGCATCCTTTGCGAGCGAGTCGGGAACGAGTTTTGGGGACGGAGACGGGAATTGGGAACGGGATTTGAGGGAGCGAGACGGAAATATGGCGAGCAAAGATATAGCGGAAAGCCCGACGGCAGAGCGAAGCGGAGCCGGAACGCCCAGATAAAGTGTAAAGTTTATAGTTCAGAGTTCTTAGTTCAAAAAAACTTTAGTCTTTAGTCTTTGGTCTTTAGTCTTTTATTATATTTGCGAAATAAAATTACTCTAGATGAAAGTTTGCGTTTTTTGCGGAAGCAGCATGGGCAACGACCCAAGATATAAAGAAGCTGCTGAACGACTGGGCGAGGTTCTTGCTCAACATGACTGTTCCTTATATTATGGCGGAGCCAGCGTCGGACTGATGAAAATCATCGCCGACAAGATGTTGGAAAACGGCAAGGAAGTGGTTGGCATCATACCTAAACTCATCACCGACATGGAGATAGCGCACGAAGGCGTGACAAAGATGATAGAGACAGAGTCGATGTCGGAACGCAAATTGATGCTGATTGAAGAATCTGACGCATTCATCGCGATGCCGGGAGGATTCGGCACTTTAGACGAGATATTTGAAGTCGTGGTGCTGAACCAATTGCGCATTACCGACAAACCAATCGCTCTTTACAACACCTTGAACTATTACGACAAACTGATAGAATTCATCGACTATGCCGTCAGTCAAGGTTTCATCCGTAAAGAACACCGCGACAACCTCATCGTCAGCGATGACCCGGAAATTTTATTTAAAGAATTAAGCAGACATAAATCCATCGGCATCGACCAATGGATTAAAGATATTAAAGAAGAAAGCCATGAGCAGTGAGCAAATGAATAAATTCATGGTTTCAACTCAATAACTCAACAACTTAGTAACTTAGCAACTCAAAATATGAACATAATCGGAATCACAGGAACAATAGGTGCGGGCAAAGGCACCATCGTTGAATATCTCGTAAAAGAAAAAGGCTACGTGCATTACTCTGTGCGTGAATTTCTTGCGGAAGAAGTAACAAAAAGAGGTCTTGAAGTCAACCGCGACACTCTCACTGAGGTCGGCAATGATTTAAGAGCGAAGCACTCGCCAAGTTATATCGCGACGCAACTTTATGAGAGAGCGTTTGCGACAGGCAAGAACGCCGTGATAGAGAGCATCCGTGCGATAGGCGAAGTGAACGCGCTTCGTTCAAAAGGCAACTTCTATCTCTTCGCCGTCGACGCTGACCAGGAAGTGCGTTACCAACGTATCCGCGAGAGAAAGTCAGAGACAGATTCCGTCAGCTTCGAGACTTTCGTCGCCAACGAGGCACGCGAGATGAACTCCGACGACCCTAACAAACAAAACCTCGCCGCTTGTATCAAAGAAGCGAATTTCTTGTTTGTAAACGATGGAACCATCGCCGACTTGCATAAAAAAGTTGAAGAAGTATTGAATAAGATTGGAGAACAAGAATACAAGCGTCCTTCATGGGACGAGTATTTCATGAACCTCGCCGA
Organism: Bacteroidales bacterium; assembly: GCA_045656905.1. Taxonomy (GTDB): domain Bacteria; phylum Bacteroidota; class Bacteroidia; order Bacteroidales; family F082; genus Limimorpha. The sequence goes on along the minus strand of JAZOSA010000023.1, from coordinate 4,761 downwards.
CACCGTAGCAGAACGCGCCACATGTAACAGAGGAAGAAGCGGATGCGTCATCGTCAAAGACCGTCAGATTTTAGTGACAGGCTACGTCGGCGCACCGACAGGATTGCCACACTGCGACGAGGTGGGTCACCTTTTCAAGAAGATGATTCACGAAGATGGTCATATCACACAGCACTGCGTGAGAACCGTACACGCTGAGCAAAATGCCATCGCTCAAGCAGCAAGAAGAGGCATCGCTTTGGAAGGAAGCACATTATATTGCAGAATGACACCTTGCAGAACATGCGCGATGCTGATTATCAACTGTGGCATCGTGAGAGTAGTCTGCCAAAGGAAATACCACGACTGCGCTGAGTCAGAGGCGATGTTCAAGACTGCAGGAATCCAACTGGAATATATTTACGAGGAAGTACAGCAGTACGATAAGCAGTAATTTGAAAACTGAAAACTGAAAATTGAAAATTAGCTGTCAGCTATCAGCTATCAGCGGTCAGTAGAGACGTGTTGACGACACCGATGAAAATGAACAAGGTGTCGTTGATGCGTCTTTTTAGTTTGGAGTTATTTCTGGAAATATAAAAAGATACGTGAAAATCCTCGTGATCCGTGGAGACAAAAAGTCTACAAGGTGTCGTTGATGCGTCTTTTTAGTTAGGAGTTATTTCTGGAAATATAAAAAGATACGTGAAAATCCTTGTGATCCGTGGAGGCAAAAAGTCTACAAGGTGTCGTTGATGCGTCTTTTTAGTTAGGAGTTATTTCTGGAAATATAAAAAGATACGTGAAAATCCTTGTGATCCGTGGAGGCAAAACGTGATTCGTAGAAACAAAAAAAGAGGACGCTTTTCAGTGTCCTCTTCGTAGTAGCGGGGACAGGATTTGAACCTGCGACCTCCGGGTTATGAGCCCGACGAGCTACCAGACTGCTCTACCCCGCATCATGAACTTCAAAAAACAATTTTTTTTGTTTTTGTTTGCGAGTGCAAAGGTAAATCAATTTTCTTTACCAGTCAAGTTTTTTTTATAAAAAAAGCACGCTACAAAATCAGGCGATAAATAACAGATTATCAATACATTTATAATTTATCCACCACATAACGACTTTTATTTCCTATACTTTATACTATCTAAAAACGTCTAAATTGATTCCGTAAGTCCATTCAATATAGTCGATGGAACCTATATGGACCTTCATGAAAGCTCCTACAAATTGATTGTTTTTGGTTCCAAAATAATATTTGAGACCAAGTCTTTCGTAATAGTTAGTATATGCACTTGGCAGATATTGTGATTCAAAAGGTGTTGTGCCAGAGAGACCCCATGACTTTTTCTCGTCGGTTCCTTTGTAAATGCCATGATATAAGTAATATGACAATCCGAAGCAGAAAGCGACTTTGTTGTACAAGACTTCAAACATGGCTGAAGCTGCCAAATGCATTGAGTTTATCGGTCTGTATTCGCATAAAGGAACGTTTAAGAAACCTGCTTCGTAATTGTCTTTGGCTTGTAAATATTTCACTTTTGTCTCGCCGCTATAGCAGAAGTCTAAGCCCACGTCATATCTGAACATTGGATGAAAATGACGTGAGACGCCTATTCTGAAAGTGTTGCCAAAATAATATCCTGGTTCGCTGGCAATCTCTCCATTACGTCTGGTGGTAGTCTGTAAGAATCCCGGCGCCTCGCTGAGTAAAATATATGTCTTCTTCTTAAATGGTTCCCATTCGCTATAGGTGAAATCTTCTCTTCCGTTGATGTTATAGCGACAATTCAGCTGATAACCATACACGTTGACACCATTATTAGGTAATACTATAGCTCCGTTAGAAGAATGTGCAAACCAGAAACGCAATCCCAAGTCCATGTTGCGACTTATTCTGAAAGTAGGTCCGACATCCAATCCTAAATGAACATTAACTAAAGAACCTATGAACTCGTTGCCATATTTGGGCCATAACGAAAGACCCACGAGAATGTCGTAGTCAAACGACCAATTGCGACCTCTGTAAAAGTTACCGTTGATGAAACCGCCTGCTGAATAGCAATCGCCTATGGTATTGACATATTCTGTGACGGGAAGACCATTGGCATCGCGATGCTCATATTTTGCACTGTCGATGGTGTTATGCTCGTAGCGGAAAAAGAAACCGTATGATGGGAAGTTGAAACGCTGTTCCCATTCTTTCTTTCCTGTCGTCTGATAACCGACATGCAAGTCGAAATTATATTGATGGCTCTCGGCGAGATAGTTGTGATATCCAACGAAAGGAATATATGTTCCGTAACGCACAGCTGGCTCTATATACCACTGGGAAAATTTATTTTTGGCATCATCTTGAGCTTTTACTTGTGCTAATGAAGGTAAAGTTATAGAAATTATTAAAAATGATAACAACAAAAATCTCTTCATCACAAAATGTTTATTATTTTTGCGTTCAAAGATACTAAAAGAAACAATCTAAGTTTTAAAAAAATAAACATGAGTCACAAAGCAGGTTATGTAAATATTATTGGAAAGCCAAATGTCGGAAAATCAACGCTTATGAACGAATTTGTAGGCGAAAAAATTTCTATCGTAACATCAAAGGCACAGACTACAAGACACAGAATTTTGGGCATTGTAAACGGTGACGAGTTCCAAATCGTGTTCTCAGACACCCCTGGAATCATCAAAAATCCCGCTTATAAGATGCACGAAGTGATGAATCAGTTCGTAAATGTCGCTTTCATCGACGCCGATTTGATACTTTATGTGGTTGACATCACAGACAAAAAAATCGATGAAAAGACAGTGGAGCGTCTCCAAAAAATCACCGACATTCCAATCTTCGTTTTATTAAATAAAATAGATTTATCAGATCAAGAAGGAGTGATGAATGCTGTCAACTTCTGGCAAAACGCGCTTCCAACAGCGACCATATTCCCAATTTCAGCATTGCATCATGCCAACATAAAACACATCTTCGACTGCATTTTGGAAAAACTTCCAGAATGTCCTCCTTATTTCCCAAAAGACGAGTTCACCGACAGATCGATGCGTTTCTTCATTTCTGAAATAATCAGAGAAAAGATTTTGCTCATCTACAAGCAAGAAATCCCTTATTCTGTAGAAGTCGTCGTCGATGCTTACGAAGAAAGTGCCAAGATGATTAATATCAGAGCAACGATTTATGCATCACGCGATTCACAAAAAGCAATATTAATAGGTAAGGCAGGTTCTGCTATCAAGAAACTCGGTATTATGTCGAGAGGCGACATCGAAGAATTCACAGGAAAGAAAATCTTCCTCGACCTTAACGTGAAAGTCAGCAAAGACTGGCGCGACAACGAAGCCGAGTTGAAGAACTTCAATTATGAAGCGTAATTTTAATGGCAAAAGACTAATGACTAAAGGCTAAAGTTGAACATCTAAAAAATCTTTTGTCTTTCGTCCTTCGTCTTTTGTCTTTTTATTATCTTTGCAAATCACAGAAATTTTATTGATATGAGTAATATTGTTGCAATTGTAGGAAGACCTAATGTGGGTAAATCGACATTTTTCAATCGTTTGGTTCAGACTCGTCAAGCCATTGTTGAAGAGACAAGCGGCGTGACTCGCGACCGTCATTACGGACACAGCGACTGGAATGGAAAGTCATTTACCGTGATTGATACAGGTGGTTATGTCGTCGGTTCTGACGATATTTTTGAAGGAGAGATTAGAAAACAGGTTGACCTCGCTATCGACGAGGCTGATGTCATCATATTCGTCGTTGACGGCAAAGAAGGACTTCACGTGCTTGATGAAGAAGTCGCTTTGATATTACGTCGTAGCAAGAAAAAAGTGATACTCGCTGTCAACAAGACCGACATTCCTAACAAAGAAAGCAATGTCGCTGACTTTTATACTTTAGGTCTCGGTGACATCTTCGCATTCTCAGCGATGACAGGAACAGGTACTGGCGAACTTCTCGACGAAGTGGTGAAACATCTTCCAAACGATACAACCGACACATACGATGGACTTCCACGTTTCGCTCTCGTAGGTCGCCCTAACGTAGGAAAGTCATCAATGATTAACGCTTTCCTCGGTCACGATAGACATATCGTGACAGACATCGCAGGAACGACTCGCGACAGCAACAACACCCGCTTCAACGCTTTCAATATGGACTTTGTCCTCGTTGACACCGCCGGTCTCCGCAAAAAGAGTAAAGTCTCTGAAAATATAGAGTTCTATTCAGTAATGCGTTCAATACGCGCCATCGAAGAATGTGACGTGGCAGCTCTCATAATCGACGCCACACAAGGTTTCGAGGCTCAAGACATGAATATCTTACGTCTTATTGAGAAAAATAAAAAAGGTCTCGTCGTTATCGTCAACAAATGGGACTTGGTCGACAAAGACTCTAACACACACCTTCAATATGAAAAGATGATCAGAGAAAAGACAGCTCCTTTCACCGATTATCCAATCATTTTCACATCAGCGATAAACCGTCAGAGAACATTCCGCGTGCTTGAAGCATTACATCAGGTTTATGAAAACCGCGAACGCAGAATTTCAGTCCGCGAACTCAACGACACCATGTTGGAAATCATCGCTGCTCAACCACCACAAGTGGCATCAAGAAACCGTTATCTCAAGATTAAATACATCCCACAGTTGAAGAGTGCCACTCCACAGTTTATCTTCTTCTGCAACTTGGGAAAAGACGTCAAAGAATCATACTGCCGTTTCTTGGAAAATAAAATCAGACAAAACTGGGACTTCAACGGCGT
>JAZOSA010000022.1:0-5822 GCA_045656905.1 Bacteroidales bacterium | reverse complement strand
TTTGACCTCAAAAGACAAACGTGGTGGTCGACAATATCTTCCTTCTGTTTTTACTGAACAAGGAATCTACATGCTGATGACAGTTCTTAAAGGAGAACTTGCTATAAAACAGAGCAAAACTCTCATAAGAACATTCAAGGAAATGAAAGACTTCATTCTAAACAGCAACAATATTGAAAACAAAGAATTATTACAATTATCAATACAAACAACGCAAAACACTAAAGACATTGCCGACATTAGAAACGAAATGGTAACAAAGAATAATCTGTCTAAATTCATTGAGAATTTTACAGATAATAAAACTAATGAAATTCTAATAATTAACGGAGAGTATTTCAATGCAGATATTGCTTACAACAATATTTATAATACCGCTAAAGAATCTATTTATATCATTGATAACTATATAGGAATCAAAACTTTATTACTAATAAAAAATATTAAAGAAAACATCAAAGTATGCATCTTCAGCGATAATATCGGGAAAGGACTTCATCAATTCGAACTTAACGATTTTCAGAAACAATATCCAAATATTGATATTTCATTCTACAAAACAAATGGTTTCTACCACGACAGATACATAATAATCGATTACAAAACGCCCAATGAAAACATCTTTCATTGCGGTGCCTCTTCAAAAGATGCCGGCAAGAAAATCACAAGCATTAACAAAATAAACGACAAAGAAATATATCATCATATATTCGACATTTTACTAAACAACCCTATTTTGATATTATGAAAAAACTATTTTTTCTCAAGAGCATTTTGCCCTCCATTTTTATGGAAAAACATATTGACATCTCATCTTTTTGAATTAACTTTGCATTAAAAGCACAACGACACAAAATCTCCGTAACTTTGAGACTTTGCGTCTCTGCGACTTAAAAAAATGGAACTAACACGAAACATATTACAACAATATTGGGGCTACCCTTCTTTCCGTCCGATGCAGGAAGACATCGTCGATGCTGTCGTCAACGGCAACGACACTCTCGCGCTCCTTCCTACTGGCGGCGGCAAGTCGATATGTTTCCAAGTCCCAGCAATGGCAATGGACGGCGTCTGCATCGTCATCACGCCACTCATCTCCCTCATGAAAGACCAGGTGATGCACCTGAAGAAAATCGGCATCGCGGCAGCAGCGATATTCTCGGGCATGCATCATAACGAAATAGAAATTGCCTATAACCAAGCAGCGTTCGGCATGCTGAAATTCCTCTATGTCTCGCCAGAACGTCTCATGACGGATTCTTTCATCGAGGCACTAAAAAAGATGAAGGTCTGCCTCCTCGCCGTCGATGAGTCGCACTGCATCTCGCAATGGGGCTACGACTTCCGCCCTCCTTATCTAAAAATAGCAGAGATAAGGAAATATATCCCAAACACTCCCGTACTCGCACTCACAGCAACAGCGACGCCACAAGTCGTTGACGACATTCAATATCGTCTGGCTTTTAAAAAGAATAACGTATTTCAGACTAGTTACGAACGTAAAAACGTGACATACAACGTCATCCACGAGGCTGACAAATTCGGTCTCATGTATCGTCTGCTGCAGAAGATGACATCTGGCAGCGGCATCGTCTATGTGAGAAGTCGCAAGCGCACTAAAATAATCGCCGACTGGCTGCAGTCGGTGGGCATCAGCGCGTCGTTCTATCACGCCGGACTCGACGCCAAGACTCGCGACTATCGCCAGCAGCTCTGGATGGACGGCAAAATAAAAGTCATCGTAGCGACTAACGCCTTCGGCATGGGCATCGACAAACCCGATGTGCGTCTCGTCATTCACCTCGACTTGCCAGACAGTCTCGAGGCGTACTTCCAAGAAGCAGGACGTGCCGGACGCGACCTTCAACCGTCAGAGGCGTTTCTGCTCGTCGCCGACACCGACATAAACAAACTCAAAGAAAATCTTACAAGCTCCTACCCTGCACTCGACAGGATAAGGACGATATACAATGCCATCGGCAATTATCTGCAGATACCAATAGGCGCTGGCGAAAACCAGACATACGACTTCAACATCGACGCTTTCGTGCAATATTACAATTTCTCTTTGCTCGAAGTCTATAACGCCATACAACTCATCGAAAGAGAAGGCTGCTTCGTCACTTCCGAAGCACTCAACACTCCGTCGAAAATTCATATCCGAGCCGGACGTGAGGACCTGTATCGTTTCCAAATCGAATATCGTGAATACGACACATTGATTAAATACTTATTAAGAACTCTTCCGGGAGTCTTGAGCGACTTCGTCAACATAAGAGAGGAACAAATCGCCCAGAAGACCGGAATGCAGATTGATGTGATAAACAAGCAACTTCATAATCTGGAACGACTTAACTTCTTGAATTACATACCTCGTAACGACAGTCCTCAGATTCAGTTCCTGACTCCAAGAATGGACACAAAATATTTCTCTTTGTCAGATGAGATTTATAGAAACAGAAAAGAAGACGCCAACAAACGCGTCCAAGCGGTCATTGATTTCGTAAACAACAATGAAGACTGCAGAAGCGTGCAACTATTGAGATATTTCGGAGAAAACATAAAGAAAACCTGCGGCAAATGTGACGTCTGTTCTTCAAAGAACAAAATGACCTTAAGCGAAAACGAATATCAGGAAATAAGCGAAACCATCGTAAACGAATTAAGAGAAAGCGAAGCTGACGTCTATGAAATCTTAAAAAGCAATCATAAATATCACGAAGAGAAAGTCCTGACTACAATCAAATGGTTGATTGATAATAACGTCATCAAACAAGACAAAGACGGGAAACTGAAGCTTTGAACTAAAAACTAAGAACTAAGAACTCTGACTGCTGACTGCTGACTGCTGATTGCTAATTTTCAATTTTCAATTAAAAAGACGCATCAACAATCCATTTTTTATTTCATAGGTATTGTTGACACGTCTATACTGACTGCTGACAGCTAACAGCTAACAGCTAATTTTCAATTTATTTATAACTTCTTATATACTCCAACGCTGCATCAAGCTGTCCTTGAACTCCTACGTTTTTAGTAAGAACCTCCTTATCTGGCGTAAATCCAACTCCTTCTGGAACAAAGCCTTCGTGAGTCTTGATTTCATATGTAGAAGTATATACATAATGACTTTCGGTTTCAATATCACCGAACGGACCGCCGTATGTCATGTCTATCGCATCAGACACAAGCGGACCTGTCGCGCCGTATGTACGCTCGCCTATCACATAACCTGTCGGCATCTGTGAGATATTGTATGTAGTAATCTCACCCATGCTGATAGAATAAATATTTGACAAAACGACGTATGGGATATTCTCAGAAGCCAAGTCACGGTTTTCTGACGAAGCCTTGATTGTCACTGGCGACCAGACAGAATGTTCAAGTCTGCCCGGACCTTCTTTATAACGCGTATAAATGACTTCAAGGTCTTTCTTGATGAATGGCGACACAACATAATTCAAGTCAGACAAATAACCTCCGTTATTGCAACGGTTGTCGAGAATGACGCCTGCCAATTTGTTTTTAGATGTCTTTAACGCAGCGTTTTTCCATTTGTCAATCAACTGAGCTGCTTTGTAATATGGCGATGTTGCATTATTCAAACCTGACATTATCACACTCATCTTATATCCGTTTTGCCAGAGATATGGGATATATCTTCCGTCAGGAAGTTCAAACAAGATATAACATACCGTCACTTGCACTTCTGCAGTATTGACTTTTTCGTATCCGCTATATGCCACCTTATATCCAGAGACTGAATTAGACGCCAAATTCTTGTTGAATTTGCTTAACTCATCTGCAATCTTATGACTTTCCTTGTAATAATAATCTCTTTTCTTGATTTCGTTATTTGCAGGATTGATACTTACAACGTAGCTAGGATTTATCAGATTCATACTCACAGGATACAGATTCTTAATCTTAACCAACATATGATGGTCCACGAGTCCGCCCATAATCTCTTCATACATAACTTGCAACTCTTCTGTTGTCACAGACCAAGGCTTGCGCATATCCAATTCTTCAAATTTTGGCATATATTCTTCATAGACAGCGTCCCAGTCAGTTGTATCGACATCCCAGAAAACGTATCCAGTGTTAATATTATTCCACAACACATCAAATTGTTCCGAATATGTGCTGTATGCCAAATCCGAGTTTCCGCCAATATAAGGAACGTAATCCGGTGTTTTTCTACAAGAAGAGAATGTCAATGCGATTGCCGCTAATATTATCAATGATATTTTACGCATGATTATTATAATTTATAAATTACACCTAATGTTAATGACGCAGTGTTGTTATATCGAGGGTCTGGCGACACCTTGCTGACTTTCATATAACTGACCAAGTCATAATACAGCAAAGCGTCTAATTCCAAAGAAATCTTTTCCGTCAAAGCGACGCTTAATCCTGGACCTGCAACGAGACCCGCCACAAAACGATTGTGATACTCATTAAATTCCATCTTCTCGTCGAAAGGTCTTATCTTATTGTAAAGATCAAAGGTATTGCCGCTGACATTCGCCATCATCCAATAGCTGACGTAACCGCCCATCATAAAATGTCCGCGTACTCTTGCGCCGCCGAAAGTGAAATCGGCCATGACAGGAACCGTAAGATATTGATTCTTATAATCAGTGTAAAGGCCTTTAACGGCATTCAGGTTACGTTTCATAGTATGAGAGCGCGACAACATCTCTACATTAGCTCTCAATGCAAACCATTCGTTAATTTGATATGACAAGATGATACCATAATCGGCGCCATTTTTAGCGTGGTAAGTCTCATCTATACGACCAGAATTAGAGCGAGTGACGGAGTTAAAATCAAGACCGCCTTTCAATCCAATCCCGAACTGCGCATTCACATTCGTTGCAAGCGCAATAAAAAACAGTAAAATAAGTAATTTAGTTTTGTTCATAATTTCTCTTTTTATGCGTTGCAAATTTAAGAAATTAAAGAATAAAAAAAAAGACCGCCGAAGCGATCTTTCTTTTCTATAGTATCATGTTTTCTTAGAGACCTTTTACAAGTTCTGCACCTGCTTTAAATTTAACTACAGTCTTTTCAGCAATCATGATTTCTTTACCAGTTTGTGGGTTGCGGCCTTTTCTTGCTGGATGTTTTGTTGTTGAGAATGTACCAAAACCTACTAATGATATACGTTCACCTTTTTGCAATGCTTCTGCTGATGCGTCCATGAATGCTTCGAGTGCTTTTTTAGCATCTACTTTTGTCATACCAGCTTTTTCAGCGATGACATTTACTAATTCTGCCTTGTTCATATTAATTCAAATTTAGATTAATTTATAAGTTTTTACTTGTTAAATAACAATTACTCAATCATTTTTCGCTCACAAATCTAATTATTAATTGTTACAAAAACAAATATTTTCCAACCAAAAAACATATTTTTTTCAAAATTTACACAAACATTTTTCGTTCATTTTTCCAAAATGCTTGTATTTACTAAAAAACACAACAATTGATACATTTTCAATTTATTAGAAAAAAAATACATTTTTCTTACATTTTTTTGAAAAAAAATATCTTTTCGCACTTCATTTATCACAAAAAACATTTAATATTTCATACCTTTTAGATAAAAAAAATCACAATTGATATAAAAAAATAAAAAAATCTAACCCCGTTTTTCGAGATTAGATTCTTAATTTTAACAAAAACATTTCATTATAAGACTTTCCACTCGCCTTCAAGACGCGTTCCTCTCAAGAAGTCGGCTATCGGCATCGCTTTCTTGCCTGCCTGCTGAATGACTTTTATTGAAATATTATTCTTTCCCAGAACGACAT
>JAZOSA010000021.1:0-34719 GCA_045656905.1 Bacteroidales bacterium | reverse complement strand
CCCATACCTAATGATGTCGATATCTTTTTTGATACGCCGAGGAAAGGGCATATTCCGAGGAATTGTGTCAAAACGATGTTGTTGACGAATATTGCGGAGATAAAAATTATCAAGTATTCCATATCTAAATATCTTTAATTGTCAATAACTTATTTTGTTTTCTTTAACATTCTGTTCATGATGGCGATGAGATAACCCATTGCGATGAATGCTCCTGGAGCGAGGACGAATACCAAGATGGCGTCGCCTTCAATGAACTTCCATCCGAAGATAGAACCGCTGCCTAATACTTCGCGGAGTGAACCTAAGATGGTGAGTGCCATTGTATATCCTAATCCCATGCTGATGCCGTCGATGGCTGATGCACCGATGCCGTTCTTGCATGCGAATGCTTCGGCACGACCGAGGACGATACAGTTAACGACGATGAGTGGGATGAAGAGACCGAGTGTCTCGTAAATGCTTGGGAGATATGCTTGCATAAGAAGCTGCACCACTGTCACGAATGAAGCGATGACGACGATATAACAAGGGATGTGTACTTTGTTAGGGATGAAGTTCTTTAACAATGAGATACACATATTTGACAAAATCAAAACGAATGTCGTTGCCAATCCCATGGAGAGTCCGTTGATGGCGCTGGTTGTTGTCGCAAGGGTAGGGCAGCAACCGAGGAGAAGGACGAATACCGGATTTTCTTTGAAGAATCCTTTTGTTAAGTTATTCCAGTTCATAATTAAAATCCTCCTTTATTGTTTTCAAATGTTGATAATGCGCGGTTTACTGCATCGCAGAAAGCTCTTGAGCTGATGGTAGCTGCTGTGATAGCATCGACGTCGCCGCCGTCTTTCTTAACGCTGAAGTTGAAAGAAGCTGGGTTCTTGTCGCAGAATTGTCCTTTGAAAGTTTCTTCTTCCATCTTAGAACCTAAACCTGGAGTCTCTGCGTGTTGTAAGACAGAGATGTTTTTGACAGTTCCGTCAGCGAGGATGCCGACCATCAATGAGATGTTGCCGCTGAATCCTTTGTTGGTGAATGTCTCTACTGCAGCGCCGATGAAGTTGTTGTCGGCGTCGTAAGCGAGGTGGAAAGGAATCTCAGCGTCTTCCATAGCAGATTTTACATTGACAGTTTTTAATGTCTTGAACTCAGGAAGTACGTTTTTGATAGCCGCTGTTCTCTTCGCGTTTTCCGCTGCTGCGATAGGGTCTTTTGTCGCGTTAAATACTATTCCTAAAACTCCGCCAGCCACTATACATATCACGAATAATGCGACGAACATATTTAATAATGTATCTTTCTTTGCTGCCATAACTTTATTTTTTTACAGGTTTACCGAAACGTGCTGGTTTACAAGCTTTATTGATTAAAGGAACGAAGGCGTTCATGATTAAGATCGCGAATGACATACCTTCTGGATATGCACCCCACAAACGGATTATGATTGTCAATGCTCCTACGCCGATGGCGAATATTACTTTACCTTTCATCGTCATTGGCGATGTCGCCATATCTGTAGCCATGAAGAATGCACCGAGCATCAGACCGCCGCCAAAGATATGTACGAAAGGATGAACGAATTGTACAGGGTCGATGAACCAGCATGCTGTTGAGATGGCGGCTACTGTAGCAATGATGATGACAGGTGTCTGCCAGTCGATGACTTTTCTGAATATCAAGAAAAGACCGCCGATGATGATGGCGATAGAACTTACCTCACCGAGAGATCCGCTGTAGATGAATCCTTTGATGTTTTCATAAACTATTAAGTCGCTGGCAGGAATGCCTTGTGAAAGACCTTCTTTGATATGTCCTAATAAGGTTGGTCCTGTTACGGCGTCTAATACTTCACTATTGAATATTGGATTTGGCGTTGGCCATGTTGTCATTGCGACAGGGAAGGAGATGAGCATAAAGACGCGGCCTACCAATGCTGGGTTGAATGGGTTGTTGCCCAGACCGCCGAACGACATCTTGCCGATGCCGATAGCAACGATAGAACCGACGATGATCATCCAGGCAGGAATATTAGAAGGCAAGTTGAAAGCCAATAAGATACCTGTTATTATCGCAGATCCGTCAGCAATGGTGCAAGGACCTTTGATGAGGAATTTCTGGATGAGCCATTCTGTCAAGACGCAGGCTAATACTGATATGAATGTTACGCGCGCTGCATCAAATCCGAAGTAGTAAATGGAAATAAAGTAAGCTGGCATCAAGGCGATGATGACGCTGTACATTATTTTCTTGGTGCTTTCTCCTCCGTGAACGTGAGGCGAGCCTGATATTAAATAGTTATTCATCTTTTATTTCTGATTACGTGAACGAATTATTTGTCCTGTTTTATTCTTGCCATAACGGATGTAGTCTAACAGCGGAATGTTTGCTGGGCATGTGAACTCGCATGAGCCGCATTCGATGCAATCCATGATAGCATTTGATTCTGTTTCTTCAAACATATTCTTCTTCGCGAGACGACTGAGGAGGTAAGGCTCCAGTCCCATAGGGCAGGCACTGACACATTTTCCGCAGCGCAAACAGTTGCTGACCTGTCGTGGCTGAGCTTCGTTATCGGTCATCATCAAGATGCCTGATGTTCCTTTCATGACAGGGAACTCGCTTACTGATACCGACTTGCCCATCATTGGTCCGCCGTTGATGATGTTGGTGATGTTTTCTGGAAGTCCGCCGGCAGCTTCGATGAGTTCCGTTGATGATGTTCCTATTCTGACTAAGAAGTTAGATGGTTTCTTGACGGATTTGCCTGTGACAGTGACGACTCTCGAAACAAGAGGTTTGTTCTTTTGTACGGCTTCATAAATGGCGTAAGTGGAAGCGACATTGACAACGACGCAACCTGTCTCGATAGGAAGTTTTCCTGACGGTACTTCTCGTCCTGTACAAGCTTTGATGAGTTGTTTCTCGCCGCCTTGTGGATATTTTGTCTTCAAAGGCTGTACTTCAATGCCTGCGAAATATTCGTCACCTTTTATAATCTTGTCTAATAACTTAGCAGCATCCATCTTGTTTACTTCAATGCCGATAATCGCTTTAGGAGCGTCGACGGCTTTCATCAAGATTTTTACGCCTACTAAGAATTCGTTAGGTTTTTCAACGAGAAGTCGGTTGTCGCATGTGAGATAAGGTTCACATTCTGCAGCATTGATGACAACGAATTCGGCTTTCTTGTCTTTTGGTATCGAGAGCTTGACATTTGTTGGGAATGTCGCGCCGCCCATACCGACGATGCCGTGGTCTTTGACTCTGTTTATTATTTCTTCGCGTGATAATGTTATCTCGCCGACTAATTTATCGCTAGTGTCGATACCTTCCAGCCATTCGTCGCCTTCAACGTCGATGAAGACGGCAGGTTTGCGATAACCTGTGTGGTCCATTATCTCATCGACTTTGGTGACCTTGCCGCTTACTGACGAGTGAACGTTGGCTGAGATGAAACCTTTTGCTGTTCCGATGAGCTGTCCGACTTTCACCTCATCGCCTTTCTTCACGATGGCTTCTGCTGGCGCGCCAAGACATTGTCCCAATGGAATAATGACTTGTTTCGGAATAGGGAAGGTTATTATAGGTTGGTCTGACGAAAGTTTGTTTTCTTCAGGATGAACGCCACCTTTAGGGAATGTTTTCTTTGGATTCATACGCTTATTCTTTACTTTCGTTATTTACTGATTCTGTTACTTCTACTTTTGGTTTGCGAGGAGGGAAGTTGACTGCAGCGATGCTTCCTCTTGGACAAACGTCGACGCACTTGCGACAGAGCTTACATTTGTCTGCATTGATATATGCTAATGTTCCACGCATTTCTATTGCCTCGAATGGACATTCTTTGAGACATTTCTGACATCCGATGCAACCGACTTTACAATTCTTCATTGTAATTGCGCCTTTTTCTGTATTGACGCAGTCGACATAAACTCGGCGGTTGTTCTTGCCTTTAGGACGAATCTCGATGATGCCTCTAGGACAAGCCTTTGTACATGTTCCGCAACCGACGCATTTGTCTTCGTCAACGACGGCGATGCCTTTCTCTTTGTCAATATAAATGGCGTCGAAAGCGCATTTCTTCACGCAGTCGCCGAGACCGAGACATGCGTTTGGACAACCGCTGCCTCCTGCATATAAAGTATGAGCGAAAGCACAGATGTCGGCTCCTTCATAATGTGTCTTCTTTGGCGCGTTCTCGCATGTGCCGTTACAACGAACAACAGCAATAGTAGGCTCCGCAACTTCAACGGTGAGACCTAATACTGCCGCAACTTTCGACATGTCTGAACTAGTGCAATTTAATCCGCTCAGGTTGTTCTTGTCGTGCGCCGACTTGACGCATGCTTCGGCAAAAGCACGACAACCAGCGAAACCGCATCCGCCGCAATTTGCTCCGGAAAGACTGGCTTCGACTTCGTCAATCAATGGATTTTCTTCTACTTTGAACTTCTGAGCGACTATGTATAAAATAACCGCTAAAATGCCTCCCAAGACTCCAAGTACAATGAGAGAATAGAGTAAAATGTCGTTCACAATAATGTTTTTTTAATGTTTAATATTGATTTAAGCTTTCAGTTTTTAACCATCAGTAGTCAGTCTTGTAAATCCTTGAAATCGCTGAAAACTGAACGCAGATCGCTTAAAATATAGTTATCGCAAAAATAACAATTAATTCTTAGAAATTACATATTTTTTAATGAATTTCATACTCAAATTTACGCTTTATTTTATCCTTGAAAAGAAATAAAATAAGGTAATATGGAATCAATGAGCCGATTGAAATCAAAGCGTTTATACCTTCTTCAACTTTAAAGTAATTTAAAATGAATATCATAGAAAATAATATGATGGTTGGAATGACATACGCGAAGATGACGGCTTTGTTTGCTTGACCTAAACCCATGCTTACCGTAACTTCTTGTCCTATATATAAATCTTTGTTTTCAGGACGTGGAATGACTATGATTTTTTCTTTCATTTCCGACATGTTGCACGCGCCTTTGATGTTGCACGATGCACATGCACTCTTCGATAAAATCTTGACTCGCACGTTGTTGCTGTCTATTTCTGTAATGATGCCTTCGTGTGATATGCGATTTTCCATCTGTTAAATTATTTCATCAACAAATATAATTGTTTTTTTGAAAGTTTGTTTGACGAATGGTATATTTATTTGTTAACTCTTAAAAAAACTTATAGACTCATTGACTCATAGACTTATTGACTTTTTTTATTATCTTCGCAAAAAATATTTTATGATACAGATTTTATCGCTTTTATTTTATTTCACATTTCCTTCTCTGATAATTTATCTGTGCAGGAAGTCATCGGTAATGAATAAGATAGGCGAGATATTGTTGCTTTATATTGTCGGTATTCTTATTTCAAATCTCGTCGTTTTTCCTCTCGGATTAGGCGAGTCTTTAAAAGGAATTCAAGATGGACTCACGAGCGTGATGATACTTCTTGCATTTCCGATGATTCTTTTCGGATGTGATTTTAAAAGCTGGAAACTGAAAAATGCAATAATCGCTCTTTGCATAGGACTCGTTTCTGTAGTGATAATAGATGTTGTTGGTTTTTATATCTTTAATGATAATCAGACGGGTTTTGAAAAAATCGCTGGACTTTTAGTCGGGGTTTACACTGGCGGAACGCCGAATCTCGCAAGTCTTAAAATAGCTCTTGATGTCGATGCCGAGACTTATATCTTCGTTCATACTTTCGACATGATTATCAGTTTCGTTTATCTTGTCTTCCTGATGTCGTTCGGAATAAAAGTCTTTCGTCTTTTCTTAAGACGCCAAGACGCCAAGACGCCAAGACCACAAGAATGTAGAGACGTCACACCTGTGGCGTCTGAAGATAATCCAACGCCTTATTCTGGCATTTTCACCAGAAAACATTTCCCTAAGACATTAGGCGCGTTGGGTCTTGCTATATTAATAATAGGAGTGGGAATGGGCGTCAGTCTTCTTATTTCTGGAAAAGTTGATAATATGCTGGTTCTTATTCTGACGATGACGACATTGTCTATTGCGGCTTCGTTCTTGCCTTTTGTAAGAAAGATGGAAAAGAGCTACGACGCTGGAATGTATCTCGTCTTGATATTCAGTCTCGTCGTCGCGACGATGGTTGATGTCACAGCAATAGACTATCGTGCTGGCGCGAATATCATCGCATATATCGCTTTCGTGATATTCTGTTCGTTGGTGCTGTCGATAATGCTGTCAAAAATATTTAAAGTGGATTCCGACACTATGGTGATAACGTCGGTCGCATTGATTAACTCACCTTTGTTTGTTCCGATGATAGCGGAAAGCATGAAAAATAAGAAGGTTATTATCACGGGAATTGCAGTCGGCGTTATTGGTTATGCCGTCGGTAATTATCTGGGAATTATTGTTTCACAATTATTGAAGTGATATGAAATCAAGATTTGCTAAGGTAAGAAAATATATCGAAGATTTGATTGCACGCGTCAAGTCCGTTTTGAGGTTAATTGTCATTCCTGGATTTGAAGGCGTCCCTTTATATGACGTATTGGTTTATTTTATCAGAGGATTTACTAAGGTCAATCTCATCGACCGTGCTGCAGCGGTGGCGTTTTATGTTTTCCTCGCGCTTTTCCCGACGATATTGTTTTTGTTTACCTTAATACCATATTTCCCTCTTCAAAATGTGACTGCAAACATACTTGAAGCCTTGCAGACGATATTGCCTCCTGGAACTTACGAAAGCGTTTCTTCAACAATAACGCAAATCATGTCGATAGAACATGGCGGACTTATGTCAATCGGTCTTTTGCTGGCGTTCTATTTCAGCACCAGCGCAGTGAGTTCTTTCTTCAGAGGATTCAATATGGGTGACAAGGAGTTCGGACAGATACCATTCCTGAAAATACAGATATATTCAATCTTGGTAATGCTGATGTTTGTCGTTTTGTTGTTGATATCAATAGTTTTGATAACGGTAGGACAGAGGTTGTTGCCTGTGCTTTTTGTCAAGATGCATTTCTATAGCGGCTTTACAGTTTTAATGATAAACATTCTCCGCTGGTTGATCGTAATTTTCGCTTTGATAGTAGCGATGTCGTTGCTTTATCATTTCGGAAATCCTCGTAGCAAGAGATTTAAGTTGTTTACTCCGGGTTCTCTTTTGTTTACAGGATTATTTATTGTCGGAACGATGTTGTTCAATTTTTATATCTCCAATATTTCTACTTACAACCTTCTTTATGGTTCTATTGGAGGTCTGATTATCTTCGTGATTTGGATTTATTTCAACTGCATTTTGATTTTGATAGGGTACGAGTTGAACAAGAGTATTACGAAGGCTTCTACTTACAAGTTTCCTGATATGATGTTTCAGATAGAAGACACCAAGACACCGAGTCGCCAAGACACCGAGTGAAGGTGAAATAAAAAATCCGACCAAATTGTTTGATCGGATTTTTTAACCTTAAATAATCTTATTAGGTACGGCTTCGCAGAATTAATATTCGTCAGAAACTGTGAGTTTCTTTCTGCCTTTAGCACGACGTGCTTTTAAAACTTTACGACCATTGGCTGTTGACATTCTTGATCTGAAGCCGTGTTTGTTTCTGCGTTTTCTGTTTGATGGTTGAAATGTGCGTTTCATTGTCTTATGTATTTTTTTTCTTAATTTTTTTCTTTTATTTTGAGTTGCAAAAGTAGTAAAAAAATCTTAAAGAAAAAATATTTTATGAAAAAAAATAATAATATTTATTTCGTTATAAAACAATGAGTTATATAATTGTCTTGGTTTGAATTAACTTATATTGAATTATTTGTCAATATTTTTAACGAAAAAAGGATATAAAAAGAGAGACGCATCAATATGTACTTGTTTTAATGTAACATTGATACGTCTCTACTTATAGTCTTATTGACTTATTGACTTGTTGTCTTATTTCACTGGAACATTTTTCAATGTCTCTGTCAAGAATTCCCAGAACAATGGCACTGTGTCGATTTTGAGTGCTTCGTCAGGTGAGTGAGGGAATACCAAGGTTGGTCCGAATGAAACCATATCCCAGTTAGGATATTTTGAACCTAAGATGCCGCATTCTAAACCTGCGTGGATAACCATTGTCTTTGGTGTCTTGCCGTATTTTTCTTCATATACTTTCTTCATTGTGTTGTATATGATAGAGTTGATGTTTGGTTTCCATCCTGGATATGAACCTGTTGACTCAGCTCTTGCACCGCAGCTTTCTAATACCTTGCGCATTTCTGCTGCGAGTTCGTCTTTGCTTGCGTCGACCAAGCTGCGTTGTAATGAAGCTGTCATGATGTGGTCGCCTTCTAACTTAACGATAGCCAAGTTTGATGATGTTTCAACTGTGCCTTCGAAGTCTTTTGACATAGCGATGACGCCGTTAGGATATTTAGCGACTGCTTCAATCAAGTTAGCGATAGTTTGCTTGTCGATGACCTTAGCTGGCATTTCTGCTGCTTCAATGCTGATGCTCATTTCTGGTTCAACAGCAGCGAATTGTTCTTTGACAACTGCTTCGAATTCTGCTACGTAAGCTACTAATTCTTCTGCTTTATTTTCAGGAATTGTCACTGTTACGAATGATTCGCGTGGGATTGCGTTACGTAAGCTGCCGCCTTGGATGTCAGCAACTCTTGCATTGAATTTTTCTGTGGCTTTCAATAATAAAGCGTTCATCACTTTGTTAGCGTTAGCACGGCCTAAGATGATGTCCATGCCTGAGTGACCGCCTTTTAATCCTTTAACGATGAGTTGGAAAGCTTTTGAACCAGCAGGAACTTCTTCGAATTTTGGAGTGAAGTAACCGCATGTGTCGATGCCGCCTGCGCAGCCGACATAAAGTTCGCCTTCTGTTTCTGAGTCTGTGTTGATGAGGATGTCGCCTTTCAAAACGCCTGGTTCTAATGCGTTAGCGCCTGTCATGCCAGTTTCTTCGTCAACAGTGAAGAGGACTTCGATAGGTCCGTGAACCAAAGTGTTGTCTTTCAATACTGCCATTGCTGCTGCAGCGCCAACGCCATTGTCTGCGCCTAATGTTGTGCCGTTAGCTTTTACCCAACCGTCAACGATGCGTGTTTCAATAGGGTCTTTTTCAAAGTCGTGTACTTTGTCTGAGTTCTTCTGTGGAACCATGTCGACGTGTGCTTGCAATACAACGCCCATACGGTCTTCGTAACCTGGTGTTGCTGGCTTGCGGATGATGACATTGCCGACTTTATCTACTATGGTCTCAAGACCTAATTTTTCTCCGAATTCTTTTAAGAAAGCAACGACTTTCTCTTCTTTTTTTGAAGGACGTGGAATCTGTGTCAATTCATAGAAGCTTTCCCACAATCCTTTAGGCTCTAAATTTCTTATGCTCATTTGAATAAAGTTTATAGTTTAAAGTTTATAGTTTAAAGTAGTTTAAAGTTTAGAGTTTAGAGTGTATGAGATGAACTACTCTCAACTCTACACTCTACACTCTCAACTTCTTGGTGCATTAACCAAAATATCTTTCAAGAAGTCCCAGAATTTCTGTACTGTAGGGATTTCGATTCTTTCGTCTGGTGAGTGGACGCCGCGGAGGGTAGGACCGAATGAAATCATGTCCATGCCAGCGATCTTGTCGCCAACCAAGCCGCATTCCAAACCTGCGTGGATAGCTTTTACCTTAGGTTCTACGCCGAAACGGTTTTTGTAGCATTCTTCAGCGACCTTACGGATTTCTGAGTCTGGGTTTGGTGTCCAGCCTGGGTAACCGTCTGTATGTAACACTTCTGCGTTAGCGAGGTTGAATACAGCTTCTACCATATTAGCGACGTCTTCTTTTGAAGATTCAATAGAACTACGTTGTGATGTTTGGATGAAGAAGAAACCTTCTTTTTTCTTTACTGATGCTAAGTTTGTTGATGTCTCTACGAAGTTAGGAATCGTTTGTGACATAGCGATGACGCCGTGAGGACAAGCGTAGAGTGCGTTCAACAAGTCGAACTGTGTCATTTCGTCGATGACGAGTTCTGGCTGTGTTTCTTCGATGACAGCTTGAACGCGGAGGTCTGGTTCAGTAACTTGATATTCTCTGCGGAAGTTTTCTTCCATTACCTTAACGAATTCTTCGAATTCAGCTTGGAATTCTTCAGGAACGAAAGCGATTGCCATGGCTTCACGAGCGATGGCGTTGCGTAAGTTACCGCCTTGGATGTCGTAGATGCGGAGGTCGAATTCGTTTGCGCCTTGCCATAAGATACGGGTTAACAATTTATTGGCATTAGCGAGGTTCTTGTTGATGTCGTCGCCTGAGTGACCGCCTTTAAGACCGCTTACCATGATTTTATAAGCGACGTTTCTTCTTGGAGCTGGCTCCATTCTGTAGTAAACCTTGATGATGGTGTCCATGCCGCCTGCGCATCCGATGAAGATTTCGCCTTCGTCTTCTGAGTCGAGGTTCAATAAGATACGTCCGCTGAAGTCTTTAGGGTCGAGTTTTTCTGCGCCAGTGAGACCAGTCTCTTCGTCAACGGTGAAGATGCATTCGATAGGTCCGTGTTGTACTGTAGGGTCAGCGATGACAGCGAGTGCTGCTGCTACGCCGATGCCGTCGTCAGCACCTAATGTTGTGCCGTTAGCGTGGAGCCATTCGCCTTTGATGACAGCTTCGATAGGGTCGTTTTCAAAGTCGTGGACCTTGTCGCTGTTTTTTTCGCATACCATGTCGGTATGTGCTTGTAAGATGATAGTCTTGCGGTCTTCGAATCCTGGTGTTGCAGGAGCCTTCATGATGACGTTGCCGCATTCTTCAACAATATATTCTACTTTATGTTCTTTTGCCCAGTTGATGAGATATTCAACCATTTTGCCTTCTTTTTTTGAAGGACGTGGCACTGCCAAAATAGCGTGGAATTCTTTCCATACGTATTCTGGTTTAAGACTTAAAACACATTCGTTCATATCTATTTGATTTTATGTCGATTTATAATTTTAAAAGTTCAATAGTTTTCTTTGGGTCTTCAGATTTGAAAACGGCGTTGCCTGCTACGAGTGCATTGGCGCCTGCTGCGAATAACTTAGAGGCGTTCTCTGTGTTGACGCCGCCGTCCACTTCAATGAGCGTGTTGTATCCGTTTCTGTCTATCATGTCGCGTAGTTTTTCTACCTTAGAATATGTGCGTTCAATGAATTTTTGTCCACCGAAGCCTGGGTTCACCGACATAAGCAAAACGAGGTCTAAATCGCCCAAAACGTCTTCCAATACTGACACTGGAGTGTGTGGGTTGAGAACCACGCCAGCCTTGATGCCGAGTGACTTTATCTTCTGTATAGAACGATGAACGTGAGTAGATGCTTCATAATGAAATGTTATTATGCTTGCGCCTGCTTCTTTAAATGCTTCGAAATATCTGTCAGGGTCGACGATCATGAGGTGAACGTCGAGAGGTTTTGTCGCCATTTTGCTGATGGCTTGAACGACAGGAATGCCGTAAGAAATATTTGGCACGAACACGCCGTCCATAATGTCGAGGTGATACCAATCTGCTTGACTTTCATTGAGCATTTTAATGTCGTCAGCGAGATGTAAGAAATCGGCTGACAATAGGGAAGGGGATATTATCTTTTGCATGACGTTGTTTTTTTACGTTTCTGCAAATATAATAAAAAGACTAATGGTTAATGTCTAATGACTAAAGATTTTTTTAAGTCACCAAGACACCAAGACATCAAGTCTTTTAGTTAGGAGTTAGGAGTTAGGAGTTAGGAGTTAGGAATTTTTTTGAACTAAGAACCTTGAACTCTGATACTGACTGCTGACAGCTGATAGCCGAATGCTAATTTTCAACTTTCAATTTTCAGCTTTCAATTTTCAGCTTTCAATTTTCAATTACTCATATCTCACTGCTTGACAATTCTTCTCGTTACAACGCCGTCATTTGTCTTTATCATAACAAAATAAACTCCGCTCTTCAAATTAGAAACATCTATGGATGATGTCTGTTGTCCGTTGTCTGTTGTCTGTTGACCAACAACAACGCCAGTTATTGTGTAAACGACAACTTCCTCGACTATAACTTTGGTCTCAATATAAAGTCTGTCGTTAACCGGATTCGGATAGAGCAAGAGCGATGATGTCAATTCTTCAATGCTTTCATTAGGAACTTCAGGTCCCTCTGGTCCTTTAATAAGTTCAACGCATTGTAATTCAGAAGGCTCTGACCTTTTTACTCCGTTAACACCGAAGATTTTAAAGCAATGCCAGCCAAGTGATAAATCTTTTACAACAAAAGATGTCTCTGTTGTATTGGCTATGACTTCGGCATTTTCACAAATGTCGTAACTTGATGTGTTTTCGTCGCCTTCCCATTCCAATAAGGCTTCCGACTCGTTCAACGCTGTCGCAGTGAAATTTATAGGCTGAGCAGGATCGAGATATTCTCCTGTAGTTCCTTCTTTGAATGTAAGTCGCACGCAAGGAACAGGAGTGTCGAGTATCGTTGAAGCACCTGATATTGTTGTCGTAGCGTCGAATGCGCCGCTGATGCTTCTCTTGTACAACGCCCTATATCCATTGTTTTCGCCAACCATAACAGGACCGACGAAAGCATCGAATGTTATGCCTTGAGAGACATTTGTTCCTGAAATGTCGTTGACACATATCAAGATATTTTTACCAGTGTATTCAAAGTCTTCTATGTCAATCGTAACCCAAGAGTTATAGGAAAATTCCACTTCGCCAGAGAACACTTGGTTTGATTCCGACATTCTCTTCATGGTGTTGCCCGCAAAAGCATATTCTTCTGTGTTGATGATATAGACAATAAGATTGCGAGTAAACGGATATTTCTCGGATTCTTCTGTGACTTCCGCTGTCTTGAATGCTATGCTTTCAATTGTGCCATGTGCTTTGCATATCTCTTCAGCAAAGTAAAATTGTTGAGAAATCGCCCAGTTGTTGGCACAGAAAACAGGGACGTTTTTACTTGTCGTTGTCCGTAATTCGCCAATAGTGCCGTCGATGGTGACGACAAGATTATCTTGCGATTTTACTGTAAGCAAGCTTAGTAGGAATATTATTGATAATAGAGTCTTTTTCATATTTTTTTAGTCAATAAGTCTATGTGTCAATTAGTCAATGAGTTGGTTCTTGGTTCCGTGCAGCCTGAGCTTGTTGAAGGTTAATAATTAGTTTATTACTGCTTAATGATTCGTTTTACAATATCTCCTTCGTTTGTGACAATCTTCACGAAATAAACTCCGCTCTTCAAATTAGAAACATCTATGGATGATGTCTGTTGTCCGTTGACTGTTGTCTGTAGACCAACAACAACGCCAGTTATTGTGTAAACGACAACTTCCTCGACTTCAACTTCAGTCTCGATATAAAGTCTGTCTTCAACCGGATTAGGGTAGAGCAGAAGTGATGATCTCAATTCTTCGATGCCGTCTTCTGGATTTTCTGGTTCTACAGGTTCTTCGTCATTAACATCAACATTGATGCAAGAGAGGAAAAGTTTCTGGTCTTGAGGGTTGTCGTCAGCGACATAACCGCCGACCAAAAGATTGTTATTGTCTTTCAATGCCAAAGTCAAGGCTCTTACATTCATTTCGTTTTCAATGTATTTAGGTAATGCCATAATGCCTGAACCGACGAAGTCTTCTTTATAATTGCCGTTAGCGTCGAGGTTGTAGACGTAAGATCGGCTTGCGCCAGTTGTATAGTTGTAAGAGAATATTGTACCGAATATCTGATTGTCGTCGGTTGACAGTATGGAATATGTTTCATTGATACATCCGTCGCCTTCAAATGGTTCAAATCTCACGAATCCGTCTGTTCCGAATGATTTGTCAATGCTTCCATTATTATTGACACAAGCGATGAAAGTTCCTGATCTTGGCAATGGTTCTGTTGTGAATAAGTCGGCATGTCCGCCAACCAAGTATTTTCCGTCAGGTCTAACGCTTATAGAAGTTGCGTATTCTGCATATTCGCCGGCGTGGAGTTCAAGAACGCCTTCGTCGCCGAATGTTGTGTCTAAAGTGCCATTGGCTCTGAGTCTCAATATGTAAGAGACGTAGATTCCGCTTTCTGATACGGTATGACCGGTGATGAGCATCTTTCCGTTTTCTAATATTTTGATGTCGTAGGCGTAAGACCATGCGTAAGGTGATGGGTCTAATTTGATTATCACAGTTCCGTCTTCACCGAAACTCTTGTCAATATTTCCTTTTATGTTATATCTTCTTACGAGGATATTGTCGTTCAAGTAACCTACAACGACAGGTCGTCCGTTAGCGTCGATGGCGATTGCTTCATAAACGATGCCGTTTCCATATGCGCTGATAGCAAATCCGTTCTCGCCGAAATCTGTGTTTTCGATGCCGTTTTCGTCAAGGCAGAGGACAAAGGCGGTGTTGTTGATTCTGTCAAATGTATAGCCAGTAACAAAAAGTTGTCCGTTTTCATCAAATGCAGCGTCGAATGCGCTGTTCATATAAATCGTAGGGTTTGCCTTGAAATAAGCGATGCCGTTTTCTCCGTATGTGGTGTCTAAAGTACCGTCGCTGTTGTGGCGAGACACATATATCGAATAATTTGATCCGTCAACACGTGCTCTGCCGACTGTTATGATTTTGCCGTCGTCTTGTATTAATATTTTCTCCATCTTGTCGTGAGATATTGACGGGTCAAATACAAACGAACCTTCAGTTCCGAAAGATGGATTAAGTTCACCTGGTTCTTGTGCGTAAGAACATATAGCGAGTAAGATTACTAATGAAAGAGTAAATAATTTTTTCATATGTTTTGTTTTTAAATTTTTTAAAGATGAACTATGGATACAAATTTAATAAAAATTAGGAATGAAGAATTAGTAATGAGGAAAATTTTTTTAAACTAAGAACTAAGAACTAAGGACTCTGACACTGACTGCTGACCGCTGATGGCTGATAGCTGATAGCTAATTCTCAGTTTTCAATTTTCAACTTTCAATTAAAAAAAACAAGACCCCGAAAATTCCGAGGTCTTGAGTCGTATTTTAAGTCTATGAGACTATAAGTCAATAAGTCTATGAGTTATCCGAGATAGCTCTTAAGGATTTTGCTTCTGTTTGTGTGTTTTAAGCGTCTGATGGCTTTTTCCTTTATCTGTCTTACGCGTTCGCGTGTGAGGTCGAATTTCTCGCCGATTTCTTCAAGTGTCATTGGGTGACTTCCGTTGAGACCGAAGTAGAGACGTACTACGTCAGCTTCGCGAGGTGACAATGTTGTGATGGCACGGTCGATTTCTTTTCTTAATGATTCATAAAGGAGCTCAGTCTCAGGAGTGATGACTTCATCGCTTTTCAAGACGTCGTACATATTATTGTCTTCGTCTTGAACGAGAGGAGCGTCCATTGATACGTGACGACCTGCGTTCTTCATTGATTCTTTCACTTCAGCTTCTGTGATGTCTAATGCTTCAGCGATTTCTTCTGCGTTAGGTTCGCGTTCAAACTCCTGTTCCAATCTGGCGTATGTCTTGTTGATTTTGTTGATAGAACCGATTTTGTTGAGTGGTAAACGGACTATACGTGATTGTTCTGCCAGAGCTTGGAGGATAGATTGACGAATCCACCATACAGCGTAAGAGATAAATTTGAAGCCTCTGGTTTCATCAAAGCGTTGTGCAGCCTTAATCAAACCTAAATTACCTTCATTGATAAGGTCAGGAAGACTTAATCCTTGATTTTGGTATTGCTTAGAAACAGATACGACGAAACGGAGGTTAGCCTTGGTGAGTTTCTCAAGAGCGATTTTGTCGCCTTGTCTGATTCTCTGTGCCAATTCTACTTCTTCGTCAGCTGTGATAAGTTCAACTTTACCTATTTCTTGCAAATACTTGTCAAGAGACGCTGTCTCTCTGTTTGTAACCTGTTTGGTAATTTTTAACTGCCTCATATTTGAAATTTTAGAGCCAAGAGCCAAGAGCCAAGAGCCAAGAGCTTTTTATCGCTCACTGCTCAAAGCTCACTGCTCGAAGCTAATTAATTTTTCTTGTTTTTGTGTTCAGGTTTGCCACCTTTTCTGTCGCCTTTGTTTTCGTTACGTGGGCGTTCTGGTTTTTCTACATAACCTTCTGGTTTTGGCAACAAAGCTTTTCTTGAAAGACGTAACTTGCCAGTCTTTTGTTCTATTTCAATGAGTTTGACATCGACTTCGTCACCTTCTTTAAGGATGCCGTCTAAGTTGTCGAGGCGTCTCCATTCTACTTCTGAAATATGCAATAAACCGTCTTTGCCTGGTAATATTTCAACGAAAGCGCCGAATGCCATGATTGATTTAACAACGCCGTGGTATACTTCGCCGACTTCAGGAACAGCGACGATGCCGCGTACTCTAGCCTTAGCAGCTTCGAGGTTTTCTTTGTTTGGAGAAGCGATTTCAACGATGCCACAGTTTTCTTGTTCTGTGATGACGATGACAGTGTTAGTAACCTTTTGAATTTCTTGAACGACTTTACCGCCAGGTCCTATAACAGCGCCGATGCAATCTTTAGGGATGCAGATTTTTTCAATGCGTGGTACGCTTTCTTTATAGTCTTCTCTTGGTTCTGTGATTGTCTTAGCCATTTCACCGAGGATGTGCATACGACCAGCTTTTGCTTGTTCAAGAGCTTCTGTAAGAACTTCGTATGAAAGACCGTCAACCTTGATGTCCATTTGGCAAGCTGTGATACCGTCTTTTGTACCTGTGACTTTGAAGTCCATATCGCCGAGGTGGTCTTCGTCGCCTAAGATGTCTGACAAGACAGCGTATTTGCCTGTTTCGTTATCTGTGATGAGACCCATTGCGATACCAGCGACTGGTTTCTTCATCTTAACGCCAGAGTCGAGGAGAGCGAGTGTGCCGCCACAGACTGATGCCATTGATGATGAACCGTTTGATTCTAAGATGTCAGAAACAACGCGGATTGTATATGGATTTTCGTCTTCGCCTGGAATCATTGATTTGAGAGCTCTTTCAGCGAGGTTGCCGTGACCGATTTCACGACGGCTTACGCCGCGGCTTGGTTTGCATTCGCCTGTAGCGAAGCTTGGGAAGTTGTAGTGTAACATGAAGTTTGATGTTCCTGTTACAACAGCTCCGTCTATTGTTTGCTCATCGAGTTTTGTTCCTAATGTAACTGTTACGAGAGCTTGTGTTTCACCACGTGTGAAGATTGCTGAACCGTGTGTTGAAGGGAGGACGTCGACTTCAGTCCAGATAGGACGGATTTGGTCTAATCTACGTCCGTCTAATCTCTTTCTTTCGATGAGGATAGCGTCGCGGACAGCTTTACGTTGTATGTCGTGGAAATAACGTTTTGCCAAAGAAGCTTTTTCTGCGAGTTCTTCTTCGCTGAAGTTAGCGAGGTAAGAGTCGAGGATGGCGCCGAAGTTAGCTTCGCGTTCGTGTTTGTTTGCGTTGCCAGTAAGAGCGAAGTCGTAACATGGTTTGTATAATTTTTCCATCATGTCAGCTCTTAAAGCTTCGTCGTTATTTTCGTGGCAGTATTCGCGTTTTGTTTGTGCTTTCTCAACTTTTGCTGCGAGTTCGATTTGAGCTTGGCAGTGTACTCTGATAGCGTCGTGAGCTGCTTTCAAAGCGTTGAGCATAACTTCTTCAGAAACTTCTTTTGATTCGCCTTCAACCATACAGATGTCTTTCATTGAAGCAGCGACCATAAGTTCGAGGTCAGCGTCTTTGAGTTGTTCTTCTTTAGGGTTGATGACGTATTCGCCGTTGATGTAAGCTACGCGTACTTCAGAGATTGGACCGTTGAATGGGATGTCTGATACTGCAAGAGCTGCTGATGCTGCGAGAGCTGCATATGCGTCTGGCAATACGCCAACTTCACCAGAGATGAGAGAAATCTGAACTTGTGTCTCTGCATGATAATCGTCTGGGAATAATGGTCTTAAAGCTCTGTCGACTAAACGTGAGATTAAGATTTCATAGTCAGATGGTTTGCCTTCGCGTTTGAAGAAACCGCCAGGGAATTTGCCTGTAGCGGCGTATTTTTCTTTATAATCGACTGAGAGAGGTAAGAAGTCAACATCGTCTTTTGCGTCTTTTGCTGAAACAACTGTTGCTAACAACATTGTTTTGCCGCATGTTACAACTGCTGAACCGTCAGCTTGCTTTGCTAAACGACCTGTCTCAATGGTGATTGTCTCGTTTCCAAGTTGGATGGTTTGTTTGATTCCTTCAGGACCCATTTTTTTTCGTCTTTTTAGTTATTATTAATAAGTTGTACGGTATGAAAATAAAATATACGCAAAAAAAAGGCAATCTTACATTGCCTTTTTTTTGCTATCACGCGTGATACGCTATTATTTTCTAATACCTAATTCTTTGATGATAGTACGATATCTTTCGATATCTTTGTTCTTTAAGTAATCAAGAAGTCTTCTTCTTTTACCTACGAGACGAACTAATGAACGCATTGTAGCAACGTCTTTCTTGTTTTGCTTCATGTGTTCTGTTAAATGTTTGATTCTGAAAGTGAACAATGCAATTTGTCCTTCTGCTGAACCTGTGTCTTGTGCATTTTTACCGTATGCACTGAAAAATTCTGATTTCTTTTCTGCAGTTAAATACATATCTTTTCTTTTTACTTCTTTCTTTTCGGACTGCAAAGATACTATTTTTTTTGTTTGAAAAAACTTTTTTTGATAAAATTTTAAAAATAATATTCTTTGGTTTTAACTCGTTGATTTATATTGAAATAACGTTGAATGCTTTGGGTTATGAGCTGTGATCCGTGAGCGGTGAACCATAATGCTGAATGCTGACAACTGACAGCTGATAGCCAAATAACAACTTTCCGTTTTTAAATTTTCCGTTTTCAACTCTACAAAAATATGTTCGGCACGTCGTCTTCCTCACTGATCGCTGATTTGTAACTTGTTGTGTCTTGCGATTTATCTAGGACAGTTTCTGTGTCTTCTTCTTCGACTTCTGTATATGATTCAATGTCGTAGATGTCTTTCTTGAAGTTAGGGAAACTGATGATGCCTATGTATATCTTTCTGAATCTTTCCGATTTTTCAAGTAATGGGACTAACAATGACGTGAATATGATGGTGAAGAATATCACTGAGAAAACAATGTTACTTACTCTTTCTGAACCCGCTAGCTGCGATTGTGATATCATCGTGGCAAGTACTGCTGCGGCCAATCCTCTTGGTATCATCATTGATAAAAATGCTCTGTCTTTCTTGTTGATGCCGTTGATGTGTGCTGGCAAGGAAACCCTTACGACCCAAATCCTTAGTATTATCATAAGGAATGAAATGCCGAGTCCTATTAATAATGATATGAAACTGTCGAACTTGATTGAGATGCCGACGTAGACAAAGAAGAAAGTCTTCATCAGGAATACGAGCTCGCTGAACAGTGTCTTTTCTGTCGGGTTGAGCAAGGTCGGTTTTCTGTCGGAGAATTTTTTCAGCCATTTGTCGTGAATGTTTCCCATATTGGCTAGTCCGATTCCGAATGCTAGGGCGGAGATGATACCGCTGTATCCTAACAATTCGTTGATGCCGTAAATGATGAATACGAACGCTGGAGTGGTGAAGATGGAGTTGTTGATGGTCCTTACTTTGTCTAAAACCATCGACCAGAATATTGAACCTATTACTCCGATGAATGATGCTAATAAGAATGAGGAGAACACTTGTCCGAAAATGATTCCGATTCTGAATTCTCCGTATTTGTATGATTCAAAGATTGCTAATGTCACGACGATGCATAAGATTGCGCTGAACGCCGATTCTAAAATTAGTATCGTTTTGCTTTTTTCTCCAATGCTGATTTGCTTTACCAAAGGAATCGCGACTGCGGAAGAGGAACCTCCTAATGCTGCGCCTAACATGAAACTTATTCCAGGATTCATTCCTAATACCAACCATCCTAATAATCCGATAGCTGCGAATGTGAAGATGAAATTTACTATCGTCAACGTGACAGTGTTTTTGATAGAGTCGGCTAAGGTCTTGAATGATAACTCTGTTCCGCTTTCAAATAAAAGAATTACAAGCGTGAGTTGTCCAAAGATGCTTCCTATAGTACTTAACTTTTCGGCATCTATGAGTTTTAATAATGGTCCGATAATGATGCCGATGAACATAAGTAATAATACGTCTGGTATTCTTCTTTTGCTGAAAATCTCTGCAAACCAGTGTGCTGCAAATACTAATGTTCCTAATATTAATATGAATAAAGCTTGGTCCATCGCAATTTTTTTGCAAAGATATAAAAAGACAACGGACAACAGACTTTTTTTTATAAAAAAAGAGGACTCAAAATGAGTCCTCTAATTACTATTGATTTTTTGTATTATTCACCTTTGTAGAAAGGAAGTTTTACGATTGTTGCAGGGATGAGTTTTTCTCTCACTTTGATGAAGATTTCGTTGCCGAACTTGCAGTGTGATTTTGCTACATAACCCATACCGATAGCTTTCTTTACAGATGGTCCCATTGTACCTGAAGTGACTTCGCCGATTACGTTGCCTTCTGCGTCGCAGATTTCGTAGCCGTGACGAGCGATACCTTTGCCTGTTACTTCAAAAGCGCGTAATTGACGTGTAACGCCTTCTGTCTTTTGTTTTTCGTTGTATTCTCTGTCGATGAAGTCGTTGCCGTCAACGAATTTTGTAATCCATGCCAAGCCAGCTTCGATTGGAGATGTTGTGTCGCAGATATCGTTGCCGTATAAGCAGAATCCCATTTCAAGACGTAATGTGTCGCGTGAACCTAAACCTGCAGGTTTGATGCCGAATTCAGCGCCAGCTTCGAGAACTTTCTTGTAGATTTCGATAGCTTTGTCGTTTGGCATGTAGATTTCGCAACCGCCTGAACCTGTGTAACCTGTTGTTGAGAAGATAACGTCTTTTACACCAGCGAATTCTAAAATCTTGAATGTGTAATATTCCATATCTTCAACAGTTGTTGCTGTGAGCTTTTGCATAGCTTTGAGTGCCAAAGGACCTTGAACTGCGAGTTGTGACCATTGGTCGCTTTCGTTTACGAATTCCACGCCGAGTTCCATGCCCATTTCTTCTGCTACTGCTGCCATCCATGCCCAGTCTTTGTCGATGTTAGCTGCGTTAGGAACCATGAAGTATTCGTCTTCAGCAACGCGGTAGACTAACATATCGTCAACGATACCACCTTTGCCGTTTGGCAAGCATGTATATTGAACTTTACCGTCTGTCAAAGCTGCTACGTCGTTTGTTGTGCAACGTTGTACGAAAGCGAAAGCTTTAGGACCTTTAGCGCGGAATTCACCCATGTGTGATACGTCGAAAACACCAACACCTTTACGAACTGTTTCGTGTTCGATGTTAACGCCTTCAAATTGAACTGGCATGTCAAAACCTGCGAAAGGAACCATTTTAGCGCCCATTTCACGGTGCATTTCGTTAAAAACGGTCTTCTTTAAATTTTCTGTATTTTCCATAATATAATGAATGATTAAATTGATTTTTTCTTGAACGCAAAAATAATAAAATAATATTCAAAAGATACGATAAAATGAGATTTATTTTTATGGTTAACACTTTACCCTTTTTATGGTCTTTTAAAAAAACTTTTCTCTTTCGTCTTTAGACTTTTGTCTTTTTTTATCTTTGCAAAACGAAATTTTTATTGATGAAAAGATACATATTAATTATATTATTGATTTTATTTTCATTAACAAAACTTAATGCGGCATACATCCTCATTCCGATGGATGAGACTCAGACGAATCATCTGAAGGCTTACGGCGTGGCGTATTGGGTGTTGGAACGCGAGGTGGAGATAAGCTGGCTCCTTAATTATAAAGGCGGCAGTTATCTCATCCCGTATCATGATATGTTTGAGCGCGAGTGTAAACTGCGTAACGTTTCTTTTCAAGTCATCGCTGATGTTCAGGCTGAAGGTATTCTTGCAGAAATCGCCGTGCCTGACGTCAATATGGATGAGATGAAACTGCAGAAAGTGCCGCGCCTTGCGGTGTATGCACCAAAAACCATTTTGCCTTGGGACGACGCTGTGACCATGGCTCTCACTTATGCTGAAATTCCTTACGATATTATTTATGATGATGAAGTGATGGAAGGTGTTCTTCCTACTTACGACTGGCTGCATATGCATCACGAGGATTTTACTGGTCAATACGGCAAGTTCTGGGCGAGATATCGTAACTACGAATGGTATCAGGAAGATGTTAAGAAACAGGAAGAGACGGCACGGCGTCATGGATATGATAAGGTGTCGCAACTGAAGCTCGCCGTGGTGAAAAAGATTCGCGACTTCGTCGCTGGCGGCGGTTATCTCTTCTCGATGTGTTCTGCTCCAGACAGCTTCGACATCGCACTTGCTGCCGACGGTATCGACATCTGCGACGTGATGTTCGACGGCGACGGCATGAAACCGAATGCGCAGCAACAGCTTAACTACGACAATTGCTTCGCTTTTACAGATTTCTCAATATCGACAAATCCTCAGGAATACGAAGTGTCAAATATCGATGTGACGACGAATCGTTCGAAGTCGGTGAAAGAAAGCAACGATTATTTCCTGCTCTTCGACTTTTCTGCTAAATGGGATCCGGTTCCTACAATGTTGACCCAGTCGCACGAAAGACTGATAAAAGGTTTTATGGGACAGACGACGGCTTTCGACAAACGTTTCGTAAAACCAAGCATAGTGGTGCTCGGCGACAATGCTGCTCTCAATGAAGATAGATACATTCATGGCAACTTCGGCAATGGCTTCTTCACCTTCTACGGCGGCCACG
Organism: Bacteroidales bacterium; assembly: GCA_045656905.1. Taxonomy (GTDB): domain Bacteria; phylum Bacteroidota; class Bacteroidia; order Bacteroidales; family F082; genus Limimorpha. Next base: position 11,916 of record JAZOSA010000021.1, on the reverse strand, counting down.
ACCCTGAAGATTACCAGCACCTCGTAGGCGACCCGCCAACGGAATTGGATATGTATCCTAACTCTCCAGGTTACAGACTCATATTAAATAATGTGTTGTTTCCAGCGGCAAAGAAAAAGAAACAGAAAACTTGATGCAATTCATAATTCATAATGCATAATTCATAATTGAATGTTAAATTTATAATCTGAATAATAAGAGAAAAATAATTAAAAATATACCAAATGAAGAAAGTTGTACTTGTTACTTTAGTAGCTTTATTGTCTGTAGGACAATTGTTTGCAAAGCATGTTGATGTTAATGTAGCGAAATCAATAGGCGAGAATTATGTCAGAAATAATATTTCGTCTTTAAGAGGTTTTCAGAATTCTAAACATGTTTTAACAATCAGCGATGAAAATGGCAATGCTTGCCTTTACATTTTTAATATTGAAGATAAAGGTTATTACATCGTTTCTGCCGATGACAGAGCGAAACCAATTCTTGCATATTCTGAAGAAGGAAGCATAGACGTGAATAATATCTTGCCTGCTATGGCGTATTATCTTGAACATTACAAAAACGCCATTTCTTATGCCATAGAAAATGATTTGCCAGTCGAAAAGGAAATAGAGGAGGAGTGGAATTCTGTAAGAACGAGAGGCGTTGCTGAAAGCAAATTCGGTCGCTCGGTCGAACCATTGGTTGATTTGATGTGGAATCAGGTCTATCCTTATAATTATTTCTGCCCAACAGAAAACGGCGGTCCAGGCGGTCACGCTTACGTGGGTTGCGCCGCAGACGTCATGGCGATGATTATGAAATATTGGAATTATCCCGCTAAAGGAACTGATTCTCATTCGTATATTCCTGAAGGTTATCCAACTCAGACTGTAGATTTCTCATCTGCGACTTACGATTGGGATAACATGCCAAAAGAGATTTTCAGTTTTTCTCCAACTAAGGAGATTGAAGCAATCGCGCTTCTGATGTATCATTGTGGTGTCAGCATCGATATGAAATATGGCGCAAATGCAAGTTCTGGTTATTCAGAAATGGTGCCGTCGGCGATGAAAAAATATTTTAGCTATACGTCAAATATGCGTCACTTGTATCGAGACCAACACGAACTCGGAGAATGGGAAAGATTGTTGGTTAACAACTTGAACCAAGGATTCCCAGTGTTTTATGCAGGAACAAGTCAGATTAGCGGCGGACACGCTTTCTTGTGCGATGGTTATACTGAAGATGGTTACTTTCATTTCAACTGGGGATGGTCGGGAATGTTAAACGGCAACTTCGCAATAGACGCTCTTAATCCAACAGGTGCGGATTATAATGTAAATCAAAGAGCTATATTCGATGCAATCCCTGATTACGCTCACGAATGTATGCCTAAGTCACCAGTGGTAGAGACAGAGGTGAAGTCGGTATATTCTAAAACTGGCGTCATTAAAGTTTATGCTCCTGAATTGTCAGATTTAGATGTTGAACTGAAAAACATAGATAAAATAGTCGTCTTAAGAGATGGCAAAGAAATCTTCTCAAAAGAAAATGTCACGCCAGGTGAGGTGGTTTCTTTTGAAGATGAAGTGGACGAATATGGAATTTACAAATACAATGCTTATGCTGTAAGCGATGGCATCATCGGTCGTTGGTCAGAAACTCCGCTGTTGTATGGTCCTACATGTTCATGGAATATTGTCGCGTCGACAAAGAGTTACCAAGGATGGAATGGCGCGTCTTTGAAGCTGTTGAGCGGTGATGATTTGTTTGAAGAGATTACCGTAACAAATGCTACACCTATTAATTTATTAATACAAGTACCAGAAGGCGATGTTTCTTGCGTATGGAAAGCACCGAAGAATAGAATTTCGTCATTGTCAATAACAATTAAGAATTCTTATGGCGAAGTGGTGTACGAATATTCAGGTTCTTCGGCAGAATTGATTGAAGGCGTGATTTATTCCGGAGATAATAATTGCGATAACTGTATGGCACCTGAAAAACTTTCTGCAGAATTTACATCTGTCAATGGTAAAGAAGGCGTGATGATTTCATGGGAAAAAACAGGTACGCCGGAGTCGTTTAGAATATATAGAAGCACAGACAATGAAGATTATGAAGTGATTGCTACAGTTGAATCTACAGAAAATCAATATTTCGATGTAACAGGCGTTAATGGATTATATTATTATCAGGTAACAGCGTATAATGCCGACTGTGAGTCAATGCCGGCAGTGACATCAGATTATAATTCCGACTATGTTATGGTTGAGGTTCTGTCGATAGATGAGAATGTTGTCAGTGCAATAGTTTATCCAAATCCTGCTTCTGAAATGCTGAATATATCATCGGAAGGTTTGACAAATGTTTCAGTATTTAATGTCGTTGGACAAAGAGTCATAGACGTTGATGTAGATGCAGATGAATATACTCTTGATGTAAGTGGTTTAGAAATAGGAGTTTACATGCTGAATGTTTCTTCAATAAAGGGCGTTTTTACACGAAAAATAAGCATTGTAAAGTAGATTTAAAACTTTGAATTTTTTATTCAAAACTTATCAAAAAAAATGCTAAATTTGCGTCCTTGAAAAATTGTATATTAATAAACAGAAAACAAATGAAAAAATCATTCTTATTAGTCGTTATTTTGTTGGCTTTTAATTCGATTTTTGCTGAGTCTATTGATGTTAACAAGGCAATGGAGTTCGGACATAAATTCGTGAAAGCTAACTTTGAACAAAAGGAAAACAATGAACTAGAATTAGTTTACACTATGAAGACAGAATCAGGCGAACCTTGTTTCTACGTTTTTAACGTGTCACATTACGGTTTCGTTATGGTGTCTGCAACAGATGTCGTAAGACCAATTCTCGGATATTCAGAAGGCGGTATTTTTGAACCAGAAGACATCGCTCCAGGTTTAGGTTTTATGATGGAAGATTACCAAGAATCAATCACTTATGCACTTACAGAATCTATAGAGGCTCCTGCATACGTAAAAGCAGAATGGGCAGCTTTATCAGAAACAGGTAAGTTGAGACCTCAAGAAAGAGGCGTTAAAATCGGACCTTTATGCCCAACATCATGGGACCAATCATGGCCATATAACGCATACTGTCCAGAATTGAACAGACCTTACGCTTCAAATGGTAGATCTGTTGTCGGTTGTGTTGCAACAGCAATGTCTCAGATTATGAGATACTGGTCACATCCAACACAAGGTACAGGTTCACACTCTTACAAACCTGCAATGGACGAATATGGTTATCCAGAACAATCAGCCAACTTCGGCGAAACAACATACGATTGGGAAAATATGCCTTATCAAATCAATGCAAACTCTCCACAAAAACAAATTGATGCTGTTGCATTGTTAGGATATCACTGCGGCGTTTCTGTAAATATGATGTACGACGATGACGGTACAGGTGCAGGCGCATACTCATCAGATGTTCCTTGGGCTTTGATGAAGTTCTTCGGTTACGCACAAAGCAGCTACAAGAAAAGAACAGTGTCTTCTCAAATTTGGGATTCATACATAAAAGACGCTATCCAAATGGGTCGTCCTATTTTCTACGCTGGTACTTCAAACGATGGCGGTGGTCACGCTTTCGTATGTGACGGTATGGACGAAAATGGTTTGTTCCACTACAACTACGGATGGTCAGGTAAAGGCGACGGTTTCTATGCTTCAACAGCTACAGACTACCCAAATGAAGTAGGTGCTATCTTCGACATCATGCCAAAGAAAGTCTATGACAAGACAATGGAAGCACCAAAGAACTTGAAAGTTGAACCAGCAGCTAACAACGAATTGTCAGCTACAATCACATGGAAAAACCCAACTTACACAGTCGGCGGTTCAAGCGCAATAAAAGATATCGACAAAGTCGTTATTGAAAGAAATGGTAAAGTTATCGCAGAGTTGACAGGCTTGAAAACTGGCGAAACTGCATCTTATGTCGATAATACAGTTCCTTGCTACAGTTATTTTGAATACTCAGTTTATGCTATCGTAGAAGGTTCTCATGGTAAAATCGCTAGAGTAAACAGCATCGGTTTCGGTCCAACTTGTAAATGGCAATTGATTCTCCAGTCTTCAGCATTCCAAGGTTTGAGAGGCGCAAACGTAACAGTGCTCGACCAAGCTGGCGTAGTGGCAATGCAAAAAACAACAGAAAATTCACAGTTGACAACTTACGATTTGGATATTCCTTATGGCAATGTTCAATTCATCTGGAATCCTGCTGATGCAAACCAACCAACTTATACTCTTACACTGCTCCTTAAAGATTATACTGGCAAAACTGTATATAACTACACTGGTCCATCTGAAAATATGAAGAAAGGTGTATTTAAAGATACTATCAACGACTGCGGTTATGTAGTGCCAGAAATAAATCCTTATAATTTGATTTCTAAAGTTGAAGGTAATAGCGTTGTGTTGAACTGGTTAGGTACAGTAGGTGACTACGGATTCAATGTCTATCGTGATGGAATACTCATAGCAAACACACGTAAACTTACATACACAGATACAGACGTGCCTCACGGTGGTCACTGCTACACAGTAACAGCAATGTATGACGGCGGTGATACAAGAGCTTCAAACGAAGCATGTGCAGTATTGACAGAAGGTTGCGCTCCTGCAACTGATTTGGAATGCAGCATGTCTCCTGTATTTAAACCAATCCTTTCTTGGACAAAACCAAGTTCTCCAGGTCTTACAGGTTATTACATTATGAGAAAAACTGGTAGAGATGGCGATTGGATTAGAATAAAAGTTTTGGCAGCAAATAAGACAACTTATACAGATAATAGCATCAACCAATTAAATGAGTTTTATCACTATAAAGTTATCGCTTATTACCAAGGCATCGATTGTATGTCAGCTCCTGCAGCAACAAAAGCAGATAAAGATAAATATATAATCGACTTCTACTATTCAGCTGACGGAGTAGAAGATAATGCAGAACACAATATTGGTATATATCCAAACCCTGCTAACGAAAAGATAACAATCGACGCTCAAAATATTGAACGTGTTTCTATCTCTAACGTAATGGGTCAAAAGGTTTATGAAACATCAGTCAACGATGATAATATGGTTATTGATGTTAATGAATTCCCAGCAGGATTATATATGATTCACGTTGTTACAGATGAATACGAAACAACAAAACGCGTTTCTATAGTTCATTGATAAAAACAGATACAAACAAAAAAACGACCATTGAAAAATGGTCGTTTTTTTTTTATATGAATTATTAATTAAAAAGACGCCACAGTGTGACGTCTTTACGATTCAAATTTATTTTCTTTCCCAAGTCTCGAATCTGTAAGAATAATCGACTTGTGGGTCGTCGTCGATGACTTCTAATTCTGTCAGTTCCCATTCTTCAAAATTTACGATAGGGAAGTATGTGTCAGCTTCGAATTCTTTTTCAACTCTTGTGAGATATAATGTGTCGGCTTTGCTCAAGAATTGTTCGTAAATCATACCGCCGCCCATGATAAATATCTCTGCTTCGTTTTGTACGAGTTCCATTGCCTTTGGAATTGATGTCGCCAATTCAAAACCTTCTGGTGCGGAATCGAGTCTGTCTGAAATGATGACATTACGTCTGTTAGGCAATGCCTTTTGTCCTGGCAATGAGACGTAAGTGTTATGTCCCATAACGACGCATTTTCCTGATGTCACTTTCTTGAAGTGCTTGAGGTCGTTTGAGATGTGCCATAATAACTGGCCGTTCTTGCCGATAGCTCTGTTTTTAGCCATCGCTACCACGATTGAAATCTTTGGTTTCATATGCTTAATATTTTAATATTTCTTAAATAGACACGTCTGCCTTGATGGCATCGTGTGGATTATAATCTTCTAATTTAAAGTCTTCGTATTTGAAGTCAAATATGCTTTTGACTTCAGGGTTGAGCTTCATCGTTGGAAGCTGACGAGGCTCGCGGCTGAGCTGTAACTTTACTTGCTCGATGTGATTATTATAAATATGTACGTCGCCGAAAGTATGAACGAAGTCGCCGAGACCGAGACCGCATACTTGTGCTATCATCATTGTCAATAAAGAATACGATGCGATGTTGAAAGGCACGCCGAGAAAGACGTCGGCGCTTCTTTGGTATAGCTGGCAAGATAATTTGTTGTCGGCAACATAGAATTGGAAGAAAGCGTGGCAAGGAGGAAGCGCTGCTTTTCCGTCAGCTACGTTCTTTGCGAAGTCTTTCGATTTCTCGTCAGGAAGCACGCTTGGATTCCATGCTGTCACGATGTGACGTCGGCTGTTAGGATTGTTCTTGATAGAATCAATCAAGTCGGCGATTTGGTCGATGCCTTCATTGTTCCAGTTGCGCCATTGTGCGCCGTAGATAGGACCGAGGTCGCCGTTTTCGTCAGCCCATTCGTCCCAGATGCTGACTTTGTTGTCGTGCAGATATTTGATGTTGGTGTCGCCATTGATGAGCCACAGCAACTCATGGATTATCGAACGGAGATGAACTTTCTTTGTCGTCAGAAGAGGGAAACCTTCTTCAAGGTTGAAGCGCATCTGGTAACCGAAGACACTCTTTGTTCCGGTGCCAGTTCTGTCACCTTTTTGAAAACCGTTGTCGATAATATGCTGTAATAAATCTAAATACTGTTTCATTGTCTTTGCTTTTTGTCGTTAATAATATCTCTCAAAACAGAAGCCTTAGCGTAATCTTCAACTTCAATCGCTTCTTTTAAAAGATGTTCCAATTCTTTTATGTCATATCTTTCAATGTCAGTGTCAGTGTCAGTGTCAAAGTCAGTATCGTCATCGTCTAAGTCAATGTCGTCCATAATGATTCCTGCTTCTTCAACGACTTGGCTGTTAGCATATATTGGAGCGTCGAAGCGTAGTGCTAGAGCGACAGCATCTGATGTGCGAGCGTCGATTATGGTTTCTTCACCGTCTTTAACGCAGTGAAGTTCTGAATAAAACAAGCCGTCTTTGAATCTGTTGATTACGATTTCTGTAATATTGATGTCGAATGATTTTGCGAAAGATTTGAATAAGTCGTGGGTGAGAGGTCTTGATGTTTTATGACCTTCTAAAGCAATTGCTATTGACTGCGCTTCGGTCTCGCCGATAATGATAGGAAGGCGCGTCTGCTCGCCCTTTACTTCCAACAACAAAGCATAGGCGCCGCTTTGCGACTGACTATACGTTATTCCTATTACATTCAACAAAATCTTATTCATGTTACAAAGGTACAGACAAACTTTTAATTAAACAATATTAAATTTTAATTTTTGATAAAAATGAATAAAAACCGTTGTTACATATAAAAATATTGTGCATTTTTGCCGTTAATTAATAAACACACATATAAATAATCATATTATTCATTAAAACTATTATTCTTATGGATTTAGTAATTTATTTGGTATTGGCTGCCTCGATTTTGGCATTGGGTTTTGCTTTTTATTTTTACAAAAGCATGCTTAAGGAAGACGAAGGCACAGATTTGATGAAGAAGATAGCCCTTCATGTAAGAAATGGAGCGATGGCTTATCTCAAGCAACAGTATAAAGTTGTTATTATTGTCTTTGTCATACTCGCTGTTATTTTTGCGGTTATGGCTTATTTTGGATTGCAGAATGAATGGGTCTGGTTCGCCTTCTTGACTGGAGGTTTCTTCTCTGGTCTGGCAGGTTTCTTCGGAATGAAGACTGCTACTTATGCATCAGCACGTACTGCTAATGCAGCAAAGAACTCCTTGAACGACGGTCTTAAAGTTGCTTTCCGTTCAGGTGCCGTCATGGGCTTGACAGTCGTAGGTCTTGCTTTGTTAGACATAAGTCTATGGTTTATAATATTGACACAATTCACAGACTATGACTTAGTTGTTATTACTACTACGATGTTGACTTTCGGCATGGGTGCTTCTACGCAAGCGTTGTTTGCACGTGTTGGCGGCGGTATCTATACCAAAGCTGCTGACGTTGGCGCAGACCTTGTAGGCAAGACAGAATACAACATTCCAGAAGACGACCCTCGTAACCCTGCGACTATAGCAGATAACGTGGGCGACAATGTAGGTGATGTCGCAGGTATGGGCGCCGACCTTTACGAGTCATACGCAGGTTCTATCCTTGCAACGTCAGCTCTCGGCGCGGCGGCTTTTGCTAAGTCTGCTATTGACGGAATGCAACTCAAAGCCATATTCGCTCCTATGTTGATAGCAGCAGTTGGCGTGCTTCTTTCTATAATAGGTATCTTCATGGTAAAGACAAAAGAAGACACCAATATGAAGAAGCTCCTCGCAGCATTGAGCCGCGGAACTAATACAAGTTCAATATTAATTGCTATTGCGACATTCTTTATCCTTTGGGGACTCGGCATCGAGAACTGGCTCGGTATTTCTTTCTCGGTCGTCGTCGGTCTCGTCGCTGGTGTCATCATCGGTAAGTTCACTGAATATTATACATCGCAATCGTATAAACCAACGCAGAAAGTGTCGGAAAGTGCTAACACAGGTCCTGCAACGGTTATCATCTCAGGTCTTGGTCTCGGCATGATTTCAACAGCAGTACCAGTCTTGACAATAGGTGTTGCCATCATCTTGGCTTATCTCTGTGCAACAGGTTTCGATGTAAACAATTTCATGTCGGCAGAAAATCTCTCATTAGGATTATACGGTATCGGTATCGCTGCTGTCGGTATGCTTTCGACTCTCGGTATCACTTTGGCTACCGACGCTTATGGTCCTATCGCTGACAATGCAGGCGGCAATGCGGAGATGAGTGGTCTCGGCGCAGAAGTTCGTAAACGTACTGATGCTCTCGACGCTCTCGGTAATACGACAGCCGCTACAGGTAAAGGTTTCGCTATTGGTTCAGCAGCTCTTACAGCACTCGCACTTCTTGCTTCATACGTGGAAGAAATTAAGATTGCTCTTGTGCGTGTGGCAGAACATGCAAGCAACGGTTTGGCACAAATTACAGATAACATCGCTTTGACGGCGGAAGAAATACACGCAGCATCACTGGTTGATTTCATGAATTATTATGAAGTGAATCTGATGAACCCTAAAGTATTAATAGGTGTATTCATCGGTGCTATGATGTCGTTCTTGTTCTGCGGATTGACAATGAATGCCGTTGGTCGTGCAGCACAGAAGATGGTAGAGGAGGTGAGAAGACAATTCCGTGAGATAAAAGGAATTTTGGAAGGCAAGGCAGAACCTGACTATGCACGTTGCGTCGGTATATCAACAAAAGGTGCTCAACAAGAGATGCTCTTCCCATCCTTGCTTGCTATCATCGCTCCTATAGCTGTCGGCGTTATCTTCGGCGTGGCAGGCGTTCTCGGATTGTTGATTGGCGGACTTTCAACAGGATTCGTTCTCGCAGTATTTATGGCTAACTCAGGCGGCGCTTGGGATAATGCCAAGAAATATATTGAAGAAGGCAACTTCGGCGGCAAGGGCTCCGACCAACACAAGGCAACTGTCGTAGGCGATACCGTCGGCGACCCGTTCAAAGACACAGCAGGACCATCATTGAACATCTTGATTAAACTGATGAGCATGGTGTCAATCGTGATGGCAGGACTGACGGTAACATTTACTTTGATATAAAAGACTACAAGACAACATGTCAACAAGACTACAAGAGAGGCGTATGAATGCCTCTCTTTTTTTATTTATCGTAGAGATGCAAAGAAAGAAAAGTTTCGGTTGCTGTGGAACTCTGAACACTGACTCTGAACCCTAAACTCTGAACCCTAAACTCAGAAGTCTGAACTCTGAACTCTGAACTAAGCAACTCATCACCTCATCACCTCATCACCTCAGTAACTTTAAAAAAGCATACCAAAAGTCTGTTGACTGTTGACCGTTGTCTGTTGACTTAAAAAAGTTCAAAAGCCAAAAGTCAACAGTCAATAGCCCAAAAAAAATCCCCCGATTTCTCGGAGGATTTTTCATATAAAGATGTTTAATTTAATTATTCACCTTTAGCTTGTGCTTCCATTTTCTCTTTCAATTCTGCGAAAACGTCTAAGTCACCTAAAGTAGTGCGTTCAACATTGTCGTTGATTTGTTTAACAGCGCGTTTTGTTGATTTAGCTGCTTTTTCTTTTGCTTCAACTTCAACTTCGCGTTCTGCTGCTACTTTGTCTTCCCAAATGCGTGAGTGAGAAAGGATGATCTTCTTGTTTTCTTTTGAGAATTCGATAACTTTGAAGTCGATTGTTTCGTCCATCTTAGCGTTGCCACCGTCTTCTTTCTTGAGGTGACGGTTTGGACAGAAACCTTCAACACCGTAAGGCAATGAAACTACAACGCCTTTATCGCCAGCGCTGATAATTGTACCTTGTTGGATTGAACCGATTGTGAAGATGCTTTCGAATACATCCCATGGATTTTCTTCAAGTTGTTTGTGACCTAAGCTGAGACGGCGGTTTTCTTCATCGATGTCGAGAACAACAACGTCCATTGTGTCACCAATCTTTGTGAATTCTGCTGGGTGTTTGATTTTCTTTGACCAGCTGAGGTCAGAGATGTGGATCAAACCGTCAACGCCTTCTTCTAATTCTACGAAGATACCGAAGTTAGTGAAGTTGCGAACTGTAGCTGTTTGTTTTGAACCGATAGCGTAACGTTCTTTGATGTTTGCCCATGGATCTGGGATGAGTTGTTTGATACCCAATGACATCTTGCGTTCTTCGCGGTCTAATGTCAAAACTTTAGCTTCTACTTCGTCACCGATCTTCAAGAAGTCTTGAGCTGTGCGTAAGTGTTGTGACCATGACATTTCTGAAACGTGGATTAAACCTTCTACGCCAGGAGCGATTTCGATGAATGCGCCGTAGTCAGCGATAACAACAACTTTACCTTTAACAACGTCACCAACATTGATGTTAGGATCTAAAGCGTCCCATGGATGAGCTGTGAGTTGTTTCAAGCCGAGAGCGATACGTTTTTTATTGTCGTCGAAGTCGAGGATAACAACTTTGATTTGTTCGTCGAGTTTAACGATTTCTTCTGGGTGGTTGATGCGGCCCCATGAAAGGTCTGTGATGTGGATCAAACCGTCAACGCCACCTAAGTCGATGAATACACCGTATGATGTGATGTTCTTCACGACGCCTTCAAGAACTTGACCTTTTTCAAGTTTACCGATGATTTCCATCTTTTGTTGTTCGATTTCATCTTCGATAAGAGCTTTGTGAGAAACAACAACGTTTTTGTATTCTTGGTTGATTTTAACAACTTTGAATTCCATGATGCTGTTTACGAATACATCGTAGTCGCGGATAGGTTTAACGTCGATTTGTGAACCTGGCAAGAATGCTTCGATGCCAAATACGTCAACGATCAAGCCACCTTTTGTACGGCTCTTAACAAAACCTTGAACGATTTCTTGTTTGTCGAATGCTTCGTTAACGCGATCCCATGATTTCAAGATGCGAGCTTTCTTGTGTGATAAAACTAATTGGCCGTTGATGCCTTCTTGGTTTTCTACGTAAACTTCGATCTTGTCACCAACTTTTAAGTTAGGATTGTGACGGAATTCTGATACTGGGATAACACCATCTGATTTGAATCCGATGTTGACAACAACTTCGCGTGAAGTCTTAGCAACAACTGTACCTTCAATAACTTCGTGGTCACCGATTTGGCTCATTGTCTTTTCGTACATAGCCTCTAATTTCATGCGTTCCTCTGACTTGTAGTTGTCGTCTTTTTTAGGATCGCAATTCCAATCGAAGTTAGCGTCTGGAGTTGGTTTTACTCTTACTTGTTTTTCTGCTTTTTCAACAACGTTTTCGTTGATGATGTTTTGATTTTCGCTCATTATAATAATGATATTAAATTGTACTTAATAACCATTCCGATAAATTATCAAGGATTGTTAAACTTATTTCTATTTTAAGTTGTTGATATATA
>JAZOSA010000020.1:0-19864 GCA_045656905.1 Bacteroidales bacterium | reverse complement strand
CTCTTGTAACGTTTAAGAGCGCGATCAATGCTTTCGCCTTCTTTTACAGGAACAATAATCATGTTAATACTCTCTCTTTCTTTAAATTGTTAAACTAAAATTTCGTTTTTTCTTAAGCGGGTGCAAAGATATATATTTTTTCAATACATCCGATTAATTTTCTAAAAGATTTTCAAATAAGAAATTATTTATCTTTTCGAACAAATGCATTCTCACTTCAACGCCACCTTCTTCATATTGACCGTAAATACTATGGTTTTTGTTTGGATAAACCATCAAGTCAAATTGTTTTCCTTCTGAAACCAAAGCTTTGATAAGTTCCATTGCATTTTGGAAATGGACATTATCATCACCGCTGCCGTGGCACAAGAGATAATTACCTTTCAATTTTTCAACAAAGTTTATTGGTGAATTATCATCATAACCTGAAGGATTTTCTTGTGGAGTACGCATAAATCTTTCTGTATAAATATTGTCGTAATAGCGCCAGTTTGTAACAGGGGCGACAGCCACAGCTGTGCTAATATAATCAGCACCTTTTGTTATGCCTGATGTTGCCATAAATCCGCCGTAACTCCATCCATAGATAGCGATTTTATCAGGATTTACGTAAGGTTGCGCTGCCATATATTTAGCCAAAGTTATCATATCTTCAGTTTCATATTTTCCAAGTTGTTGATATGTCATTTTCTTAAACGTCTCTCCTCTTGCGCCACCGCCTCTATTATTTATAGACACGCATATAATTCCATTTTGAGCCAACATCTGCATCCATGCATAGTCGCTATGGTTCCAAGAATTCATAACAGTTTGGTGACCAGGACCTCCATAAACAAAAATCAAGACTGGATATTTCTTATTTGGATCGAAATCAGGAGGCAAAATACGCCATGTTTCCATTTCTAATTGAGTTCCGTCTGGCAAAATAAAAGCAGGGTCCGTAATTGTCACAAATTCTTTTTTAGCGACGTTATAGGCCTTCATTCTCTCTGCGAAATCTTTATTATCTTCCAACACTCTCACTTGTTTGCCACTGTTATCAAACAAAACATATTGATGAGGTTGTTCAGCAGATGAATTTATATTAATTAAATATTTGTAGTTAGAACTGAATCTAGCATTATTTGTACCTACCTTATTAATTAATGTACGCATTGCGCCTTTCAAGTTGACAGCATAAATCTGACGTTCAATTGAACTGTTTTTAGCAGCTTGGAAGTAAACCTCTTTTCCATCAAATCCGTAAACTTCTGTAACTTCCCAATTTCCAGATGTAAGTTGTTTAACGAGAGAACCATCCATTGTATACAAGTAAATGTGATTATATCCATCGGCTTCGCTTGTCATCAAGAATCTTTTTCCGTCAGCGAGGAATGTCCAGTTGTCAGTAATATCTATATAATAAGGATTAGTTTCATCGTAAATAACAGTTGTTTCGCCGGTAGTTGCGTTTGCTGTTAAAATTTCAAGATGATTTTGGTGACGGTTCAGACGTTGGATTGCCAATACATTAGGATTCTGAGTCCATTTAATTCTTGGAAAATAAATATCAGTTTCTTCGCCTGTATTCATCTTTGTTGTTTTGCCAGATTCCACATCATAGACAAAAATTTCAACGATTGAGTTATCTTCACCAGCTTTTGGATATTTGAATTTATAATCTTGCATATACAAACCTTCTGTCATTTGCATATTAAATTCCTTCACGTTTGACTCATCGAAGCGATAGAAAGCGATTTTTTTGCTATCTGGAGACCAGAAGAAACCCTGAGCGAAACCAAATTCTTCTTCATATACCCAATCAGGAGCACCGTTGATAATGTGATTCCATTTACCATCATGAGTAAACTGGATTTCTTGGTTTGTTTTTAAATCTTTAATAAACAAGTTGTTATCACGCATAAAAGCAACTTTTGTGGCATCTGGAGAGAATGTTGCTAGACGTTGGTCACCATTTTCCGAAAGAGGTTGCAGCACCTTTGTATTGATATCATAAACATAGAAACTTGCTGTATATGAATGTCTGTAGATTGGATTCATATTATTCATAAACAACACTTTGGTTTCATCTTCACTAAGGGTATATGTCCCATATAATGGCACAGCAATAGAATCACCCGGAAGAATAAGATCTCTCATATCAAAAAGAGACTTTACTTTTTTGCCTGTTTTGTAGTTATAGATATTCAACTCACCTTTTTCCAGAGTAGCATAAGTATTACCATCATTCATAGGATTCATACCTCTCACACTCTTGATTGAGAATGTTGGACGCTCATAAATGTCGGCCAATTCAAAATTTTTCTTTTCCTGAGCATTTGCGAAGCACAAAGCATTCAACAGGAAAGCAATGATTAATAAGGACTTAATTTTATTCATAATAATACATTTAGAAAATTCAAAAATAAAATAAAAAATGACATAAAAAATATTTGGACGAATAAAAAAAAGTTGTATCTTTGCACTCGCAAATGGGACGGTAGCTCAGTTGGTTTAGAGCGCATGCTTGACAGGCATGAGGTCACAAGTTCGATTCTTGTTCGCCCCACGAAAGAACGTCAAAATGGCGTTCTTTTTTATTAACAGGAGTTTCTACCCTCAAAGTCTTAACAACTCAGCATCACAGAAACTCAATATTGGGACGTTAGCCCAGTTGGTTTAGAGCGCTGCCTTCACACGGCAGAGGTCACTGGTTCGAGTCCAGTACGTCCCACATCACCATTCTTTAAGTCCTATTTCGAAAATCGGGTTCCAACTTTCATCTGGAGGCAAGACCCTAACATTTGGTCTCTTTAGGTTTTCAATAAAAGATTTATGGTAAAGATCGCCTCTTTTCTTTATCACAGAATGCGAACCTTTTCTCAATTCAAATACCGTATTGCACACTCTCACGCCCTCTGCCCCGTAATATATTTCTCCTGGCTTCACCTCTATCACTTCTGAAACATTTTTAGGTTTAACCCAAACTGACTCATTCAATTTATTTTCTATTTTGGTAACACCCATAGCAAATTGCCACTTCCCCACTAAACAGACAATAAATAAAGGTATCCAGAACCATTCCGCTCCGGGATCTTCTTTCCAACCCAACGAATACCACAAACCCCAGCCCCAAGCATACCAGAAAAACACACCAAATATCAGCATCACATCAACAAGGATGTTAAAATTCAATCTTCTCAACGTTTTCATATTTTTCACTTATTAAATGACTTAAACAAAGGAACCCAACTTTCGTCCGGAGGAGTCACCTTAACATCGATCCACATTCTAAAACTAGACTTTAATTCAGCATTTGGCATCACCACCGTATGACAATTAGATACATCAAAAACTGTATTACATACTTTAATTCCTTCAACGTCATACATCGAAGCACCTTTTTCCAACATGACGACCTCATCACTGCCAATCTTCTTCACAAAAATAGGCTGATGAAATTCATTTTTAACTTTAGTTCTAGCAAAAGCCAACTGAATTAAGGCAACAACATCGGCCAAAAGCATCAAAGATATAAATGCTATAACGTAAAATACGCTTCTCATAAGCAACATAGCGACAAACATAACAGCCGCCACTAAAAGCAATTTTCTAGACCAGTCCCACAGGTCCGCCTTCAAAACTTTTGGTAACCGAAATTTCTTTGACATAAATTTAATTTTCATTAAGAAACGTATCTCTCATAGTTTTATTTCATCTCAACCATTGAAATACGCATCATCTATTTTCCCAACACTATACACCGTAAATCATCGACATTTTTGGTACAATTTGTCACGATATCTCAAAAAAAATTTCATTACATTTGCGAAATATCTGACAAGCAGATAAACATAAGCGAGAATGATTTAGACTTATTTATAAAAGGTAAAAAAAACAGATGCAAAGTTCAAGATACAAAGACGCAACGCGAGAGACTAGCGTAAGAGATGACAGAACCATCAAAGAGCAAGAAAAGATCAGACAGACTCATGAGAGAGAAGAATTGCGAAGATTAAAGAAAGAACAAAAAAGAGAAGAACTGATGAGCAGTCGACTATTTAATTTATTATACAAAATCAAGCATTTTTTCGACGACTGGTATCTTGACGCACTAATAGGACTCATTCCAACTGCAGGCGACATCGTCACTGCATTTCTGTCGTTTCCATTTATTATGTTCTGTCTTTTCAAAGTAAGGTCTATTGCATTGACTTTAGCCGTACTCAACAATTATATGCTTGATATGATAATCGGTCTGATTCCATTTGGGGTTGGAAATATTTCAGACTTTTTCTACAAAGCACACAGAAAGAATTTGGATTTGATAATGGAATTCATCGACGACGACAAATCTGTCATAGAAGAAGTCAACAGAAAAGCAGTCATTTCAGCGATTGTATTACTTGTCTTAATTTTCACCTTAGTAATGATGATTAAATTTGTCGCATATATTTCCGAATGGTTTTTAGGTTTATTCAATTAAATCATAAATTTTATGTATACAGAAAACACTACTTTCAGATGTACAGAATGCAAGCATCGTTTTAATGGTCCATACTGCGAATACAGAGGCATGCGTTTCGCCACACCACTTAAATGCCCGCAATGTGGAAGCATAAGAACGATGCCTGCCGACACCATGCAACTTCTAAATTATTTTGCTTACCAAAAAATCTGGAACGAGTTGGAAAGATGATTAATTCCGTTAAAAACTTTTAACCAAAAATATTCTTCGTTTAAGACTTTTTATATTAAATATTTTCATAATTTTGGAGTTCAAACTTAATTATGATATTTTCAATCAAAAAAAGTTAACATATTATCATGAAGAATAACATTGTTCCAGTTGAAGTAGCTCAAAAAGTATTCAGCGACAGCAACCTTCCATGCATCGGCAAAGCCGGCATCCGTGAAATCAATAAGCTTGCAAGAGATTTAGAAGCTGCAAGCGGAGTTAAGTTTATCCACATGGAAATGGGAAATCCAGGACTTCCAGCAGTACAAGCAGGCGTTGAAGCACAAATAAAAGCATTACAAGACGGCGTTGCAGCGACATATCCACCAATCGACGGCGTTCCTGCAGTAAAGAAAGAAGCTTCTCGTTTCATCAAGAACTTCCTCGACCTCGACGTTGATGCTGCCAACTGCATCCCTACTGTCGGTTCTATGCAAGGAGCATTCGCATCATTCATGATCTGCGGACACACAAATAAAGAAAAGAACACAATATTATTTATTGACCCAGGATTCCCTGTTCACAAATTCCAGACTAAGATCCTCGGAATGCAAATGGAAGCTTTCGACATCTATGAATACAGAGGCGAGAACCTTCGCAACAAATTAGAAAGCATATTTGCAACAGGCAAAATTCACAGCGTATTATATTCAAATCCTAACAACCCTACATGGGTTTGCTTGACAGACGAAGAACTTCGCATCATCGGTGAATTGGCAAACAAATACGACGTCATCGTGCTTGAAGACCTCGCTTATTTCGGAATGGACTTCCGTAAAGACTACAGTCACCCTGGCGTAGCTCCATACCAACCAACGGTAGGTAAATACACAGACAACTACATCTTGATGATTTCAAGTTCAAAAGCTTTCAGTTATGCAGGTGAACGTTGCGCTATTTTAGGCATCAGCAACAAACTCGCAGAACGCGTATATCCAGACTTGAAAGAATTCTGCGGACAAGACATTTTTGTAAGAGGCATCATATTTGGCGCATTGCACCCACTCAGTTCAGGAACATCACATTCAGCACAATACGCTGTTGCAGGCGTTTTGAAAGCAGTCAACGACGGCACATACAACTACCGTGACGATGTTTTGGAATACGGAGAAAAAGCAAAGATGATGAAAGACGCATTCACATCTAATGGTTTCAAATTCACATACGATGAAGACCTCGGCGAACCAATAGCAGATGGATTCTATTTCACATATTATTATCCAGGTATGACAGGTGCAGAACTTCTCGAAGAAATGTTATATTATGGTATTTCAGCTATTTCTTTGGACACATGCGGAAGCACACGTCAAGGCATCAGAGCATGCACCTCATTAATACAAAGAGAAGAAATTCCAGTCTTGGCAGAAAGATTAAAACGTTTTGCTGAAGATCACCCAATCAAATAATATTTTTTTCATTTTCCACTTCGGATTTTAAAAAATTATATATATTTGTGAGTCTTGATAGAAACAAAGAATCAATCAAACAATAAACATTATAAGTAACTTAAAAATAAACAATTATGGCAAGTTTCAAAGGAGCCATCGTAGTTAACACAGAACGTTGTAAAGGTTGCGGCGTATGCGTTGCAAACTGTCCAGTTGGTGTTATCGGCTTGGCAAAAGAAGTAAACGGTAAAGGTTACAATTACGCTTATATGGCGGAACCTGACAAATGTATCGGTTGTGCATCATGCGGCATGGTATGTCCAGATGGTGTTATCACAGTTTACAAAGTCAAATTGTAATTAAATCAATTGTCTAACATTTAAAATTAACACATAATGGGAGAATTAAAACTGATGAAGGGTAACGAAGCATTAGCCGAAGCAGCTATTCGCTACGGTTGTGATGCTTATTACGGATATCCTATCACTCCACAATCAGAAGTGATTGAGTATCTTATGGAACAAAACCCTTATGAACGTACCGGTATGGTCGTTTTACAAGCAGAAAGTGAAATAGCAGCTATCAACATGGTTTATGCAGCGGGCGCATCTGGCAAACGCGTTATGACATCATCATCAAGTCCTGGTGTCAGCTTAAAACAAGAAGGTATAGCTTATATAGCAGGTGCAGAAGTACCTTGCGTTTATGCAGACGTAGTACGTGGCGGCCCTGGTTTAGGAACAATCCAACCATCACAAGCTGACTACTTCCAAGCATGTAAAGGCGGTGGTAATGGTGACTACAAAAACATCGTATTAGCTCCAGCTTCAGTACAAGAAATGGCTGACTTCGTAGCATTAGGCTTCGAATTAGCATTCAAATATCGCATGGCTTGCTGCATCTTATCAGACGGTGCAATCGGTCAAATGATGGAAAAAGTTGTTCTTCCAGAACAAAAACCACGTATGACTGAAGAAGAAATCAAAGCTAACTATCCATGGGCAACAACAGGTCGTAAGAGAGGTACACAACACCGTGTTATCACATCTTTAGACTTAGACTCAGTTAAGATGGAAGCACACAACCGCCATCTCCAAGAAAAATACAGATTAGTTGAAGAAAACGAAGTACGTTTTGAAGAAATCGAATGCGAAGATGCAGAATATGTATTCGTAGCTTACGGTTCAAGTGCTCGTATCGCTCAAAAATCAGTACAATTGGCACGCGCTGAAGGTCTTAAAGTCGGTTTATTACGTCCTATCACATTATTCCCATTCCCATCAAAAGCTATTCAAAACCTCATTGACAGAGGCGCTAAAGGTTTCTTAGCAGTTGAATTAAGCTGTGGTCAAATGATTGAAGACGTTAAATTGGCTGTCAACGGTCGCGTTAAAGCAGAACACTTCGGTCGCGTTGGTGGTATCATCCACACACCAGAAGAAGTTCTCGAAGCAATGAAAAAACAAATTATAGGAGAATAAGAACATGTCAATAGAAGATATCATTAAACCAGAAAACTTAGTCTATCAAAAATCTAAGTTATTGACCGAAAAACCTTTCCACTATTGCCCAGGTTGCGGTCACGGTACAATTCACCGCATCGTTGCTGAAGTTATCGAAGAACTCGGCGTTGATGAAGATACAATCGGTGTAGCTCCTGTAGGTTGCTCAGTTATGGCATACGACTACTTCGATGTTGACTTCCAAGAAGCAGCTCACGGTCGTGCTCCAGCATTGGCAACAGGTCTCAAACGCGTATGGCCTAACAAAGTTATCTTCACATACCAAGGTGACGGTGACTTGGCAGCTATCGGTACTGCAGAAACAATCCACGCTTGTAACCGCGGCGAAAACATCACAATGATTTTCGTTAACAACGGTATCTACGGTATGACAGGTGGTCAAATGGCTCCAACAACATTGGAAGGCATGAAGACAGCTACAACACCTTATGGCCGTAAAGCTACTTTACCAGCAGGCGCAGGTTTCGACGGTATCCCATGCAACGGTTACCCATTAAGAATAACTGAACTTATCGCTCAACTTCCTGGTACAAAATACGTAACACGTCAAGCTGTTTACAACCCAGCATGCGTACGTAAAGCAAAAGCAGCTATCAAGAAAGCTTTCGAAAACCAAATCAACGGCAAGAGCGGTGTCAACTTCGTTGAAATCGTTTCTAACTGTAACTCTAACTGGAAAATGGAACCAGTCGCAGCTAACCAATGGTTAGTAGAAAACATGCTTCCATTCTATCCACTCGGTGACATTAAAGTTGACGGTAAGATTGTTGAAAAATAAAAAATTTAAAACAATGACAGAAGAAATTATTATTGCCGGTTTCGGCGGACAAGGTGTCTTGTCAATGGGTAAGATCCTTGCATATAGTGGTATCATGGAAGGTAAAGAAGTCAGCTGGATGCCATCATACGGTCCTGAAATGCGTGGCGGTACCGCTAACGTAACTGTCATCATCAGCGATGACCGCGTTTGCTCACCAATCCTCAACGCTTTCGATACAGCTGTGATTCTTAACCAACAATCACTCGACAAATTCGAAGATAAAGTAAAACCAGGCGGCGTTCTCCTTTACGATCCAAACGGTATTACTCACAAACCAACCCGCACTGACATTAAGATTTACACAATCGAAGGTGCTCAATTAGCATCAGATATGGGTAACGCTAAAGTGTTCAACATGATTATCCTCGGTGCTTATCTTAAACTTAAACCAATCATCTCTTTGGATAAAGTTAAAGAAGGTCTCGAACACTCACTTCCAGAACGTGCTCATAAACTTATCCCATTGAACATGCAAGCTGTTGAAGTTGGTATGAACAATGTGAAAGAACAATAATAAGCTATCAGCTAACAAAAAAAGTCGCTTCTTAAAGAGGCGACTTTTTTAGTTTTTATATAATTTTATGAGTTAGTCATTTTCACACCTGCTTCTTATAAGTTATCGTAGCAAGTAAATTGAAAATTATCACAAATACACCGAGTGCTGCAAAGTTTTGCCATAATTCGAAAAATACCGCTCCTTTCAAATAAACACCACGCATAATATCAATGTAATAGCGAGGTGGAAGCAACATTGTGAATTTCTGCGCCCAGTCAGGCATCGAACTGATAGGCGTAAGCAATCCGCTCAGCAGGATGAAAATCACGATAAAGAAAAACATCATGAACATAGTCTGCTGAATGTTATCCGAAATATTGGCGACAGTCACGCCGAAACCAGAGAAACAGAGAATGAATAATATAGTTGCAAAATAAATATTTCCCAAAGTACCTACTGGAACAAGGTCGTAAACAAGCCAGGCAACAATCATAGCTACAGTAACTACGAACAATCCTATCAGCCAGAAAGGAATCAGTTTTGCCAAAACAAAAGTAAACTTACCAATTGGAGTAACATTTATCTGCTCAATTGTTCCATTCTCTTTTTCCGAAACGATATTAACAGACGAGAGGAAACCACATATCAAAATAACCAACATAATCATCAGAGCTGGAATCATCAGATTGCGATAATTCAATGTAGGATTATAACGATTCTGTATTACGACAAAGTCAGAAAGGTGCGATCTTCCCTGTTCGCTCATATATTTTGACATCGTAGAAGCAATCGTCTGAACGAGATATTGACTTCCGAGTGAGCCTTTTGTAGCATTTACTGCATTCGCAGAAATATCCAATTTCTTTGGCGAAACACTTGTGATATTACGTTCAAAATCATCAGGAATCAGAAGAATTATATCAATCTTAGAATCTTCCAACAAACGTAATGCCTCCTCATGTGTATTAGGTTCATCGTTAATTGTAAAATATTCAGCGGCACGAATATCACTCTTAATGCGATATGACAAAGTGGAACAATCGTCATCGATAATCGCGACACCGACATTACGTACGTCCATCGTCGTAACCCAAGGCATAACAAGCATTACCATCACTGGAAATATGAGAATCAGTTTAGGTAACAATGGATTACGAAAGATTTGGATAAACTCCTTTTGTATTAATATTAATAATTGTCGCATAATCTATTCAAGTTTATCTTTAAAATTCTTAAGAGAAATTCCCATCAGGACAAAAGCCATAATTACAAGTATGATTAGTTCTTTCATCACAGCCGACAGTGGCAAACCCATAATCATCAATTTACGAATCGCGTCGATATACCAGCGAGCTGGTACGATGTTAGGAAGCGGTTTCAATATCATTGGAAGGTTTTCGAGAGGGAAAAGCATTCCAGAAAGCATCATCATTGGCAGAAGCAAAACCATAGCTGATACAAGCAATGCCACAACTTGCGAAGAAGAAACCGTTGAGATAAACAATCCCAAAGCGAGAGACAACAGCAGATAAACGATAGACATTACTATTACGCCACCCCAAACGCCATCCAAAGGAATGTAGAGCAAATAACGAGCGATAAGTAATATTGTCACAAGATTGATACAAGAGATGACGAAATAAGGTATCATCTTAGCGAGAATGATTTTGATAGGACGCACTGGCGAAACGAGCAGCACCTCCATCGTACCGACTTCTTTTTCCCTGACGATAGAAACCGACGTCATCATCGCGCATATCAATATGAAAATAAGCCCCATGATGCCAGGCACGAAGTTATAAGCCGACTTCATCTGCGGATTGTAGAGCAAGTGCATATTCAGCATTTCCTGTTGTGAATGCTCCGTAGCGATAGCATTTTGCAAATAAATTGCGCCTGTCTGAGCTAGGTTTGTATTAGACGCATCGAAGATAAACTGCACTGCAGGTTTTGTGTCGATTCCTTCCGAACGCTGCGCCAATAACTTATCGTAATCCTCATCAAAAAGCACAACTACGTTAGCCTTTCCGCTACGCAACACCTTATCAATATCGTTATTATCGATATAATCTGTTAATGTAAAATAAGGATTTCTGTAAAGTCGATCCACGGTTTGACGCACGCTTTCTGTACGATTCGGCGCTACTATTGCCACGTCGATGTTATTCACTTCAGTAGATATGGCGAAACCGAAAAGTATCATCAGCACCACTGGTATGAGTAGCACTATCATCATCGTTCGCACATCACGCAAGATATGCAAGGACTCTTTTTTTACAAATGACAGAAAATTATTTTTCATGATCTACTCCCCTCTTTTTGCGCCGCGAGCCAGGATTCGGAACACCTCGTCCATCGACTCAGCTGCGAATTGTTCTTTAAGACGCGACGGCGTGTCGAGCGCACGCACCTCACCATCGACCATAATAGAGACACGAGTACAATATTCCGCCTCGTCCATATAGTGAGTCGTGACGAATATCGTAGTGCCGCCATCAGCCGCTTCATAAATCATCTCCCAGAACTGACGACGCGTTATCGGGTCGACGCCACCTGTAGGTTCATCGAGAAACACCACTTCAGGACGATGAATCGTCGCCACTGCAAACGACAGTTTCTGCTTCCATCCTAAAGGCAAGGCACCAACAAGAGTGTCACGTTCCGAAGTGAAGTTAAGACGTCTCAACAACTCCGTGGCGCGACTTTCCGTCTCCGACTTCGACAGACCGTAAATCCCGGCAAAAAGTCGTATGTTCTCCCAGACAGTCAAGTCGTTATAAAGAGAAAAACGCTGACTCATATAACCGATATGACGTTTTATCATCTCACCTTCGCGCATCACGTCATAACCTGCTACTGTGCCACTACCCGATGTCGGATAACTCAATCCGCAAAGCATACGCATCGCCGTGGTTTTGCCTGCGCCATTAGCACCGAGAAAACCAAATATCTCGCCACGCTCAACATCGAAAGTGATACGATTAACAGCAGTAAAATCACCAAAACGCTTTGTCAAATCCTTGACTGAAATTATTACGTCGCTCATTGTTTCATCAGTTTTATAAACATATCTTCAATAGTAGGATTTATTGGTTCTATACGCAAACCTTTCATGTCTGTAAGTTCCTTTTTAAAACATTCTATATCAAAAGTTTCATCAACAACGAGATGATGCATCTCACCGAAAGGATAACATTCCACAACGCCTTTACACTTACGAGAAGATAATAATAATTGATACATATTTTCTGCGCTTATTGCGTAAAGTGTTGTGGGGACAGGGTTTGGGGACGAGTTTTGGGAATGGGAGTTAAAACCAGAAACGATGTCCTTTGGCGTATTGATGCTAAGGATACGACCTTCGTTACACAATGCGATACGGTCGCATCGTGAAGCCTCATCCATATATGGCGTTGATACAAGAATCGTTATTCCTTTCTGTTTAAGATCAGACAACATATCCCAGAACTCGCTTCGCGATACCGCATCGACGCCCGTCGTTGGTTCATCAAGAAAAAGCACACTCGGACGATGAATCAAGGCGCAGGAGAGAGCAAGTTTCTGCTTCATTCCACCAGAGAGTTTGCCAGCCTTTCGAGTCTTGAACGGCTCGATCTGACGATAGATAGGCGCGACTAAGTCGTAAGTGTCTTCCACTTTTACACCAAACAATGCAGCGAAGAAATTCAGGTTCTCCTCCACCGTCAAATCCTGATAAAGAGAGAAGCGACCTGGCATATATCCCACGCGCTTACGAATGTCGCGATACTCCTTAACAATGTCAAAACCATCGACTTCCGCACGACCAAAATCAGGATTCAATAAAGTCGTAAGCAAACGAAAAAGCGTGCTCTTCCCTGCCCCATCCGGACCTATCAAGCCGAACAGTTCGCCCCGAGCGACCTCGAACGAGACACCGTCGAGAGCCTTCGTCTTGCCGAAACTCTTGGAAATATTTTCAACCTTTATTGCCGACATAATTACAATATTACTTCACCAGCAAGACCTATTTTCAAACGACCGTCATTCTTGACAGCAATCTTTACGGCATAAACAAGATTAGCACGTGAGTCTTTTGTCTGAATATTTTTCGGCGTAAACTCACTTTCTGACGAAATCCATGACACACGACCGACATAATCATATCGTTCTTCGCCACCAAAATCAGCGATGACTTTCACTTCGTCACCGAGATTAACTTTCGACAATTGGTCGGAAGTAAAATATGCTCTTAGATAAATATTATCAAGATCTGCGAGCTTCATCAAAGGTTTTCCCACAGTCGTATATTCTCCTGCTTCTGCATATTTAACCAAGACCGTTCCTCCGACAGCAGAAGCTATACTACACTTTTCGATACGGTCGTCGAGAGCTGCGATCTGCGCTTCTAGAGCAGCTGCATTCTCATTTATCGTCAACGTATTATTATCCAAAGTAGACAAAGTCGCAGTAAGTTGACCTTCATATATATTGATCTGCGACGCAATATCGTCATACTGTTTCTGCGTTGCCGCGCCATCACGAAGCATGTTTTCGATACGCTTCAATTCTGTTTTCAATGTTGAAATCTGTTCACGCAACGACGCCACTTGTTTTTCCTTATCAGGACGACTATTCAAAAGCGCTGACTGCTGTGCAACAAGTTGTTTACGTTGCAAATGCAATTGCACACTATCGATAGCACCGACGACAGCATTTGCTTTTAGGTTTTCACCTTCCGCCACATCAAAATTCAATATTCTTCCCGTAGCTTCTGAAGAAATTATAACTTCAGTAGCTTCAAACGTACCTTGTGCGTCATAAGACACATTTTTTTCACAAGACACAAATAACAATATTGTCAAAATATAAAATAATCGTCTCATAGTTTATTGATTTAATGTTGTTTTTAATCTGTAAATTGCTTGTAATAATTCTATTTCGTGAGTGCTTTGATTAAGTATCGCCGTTGTTTCGTCAGCTATTTTTGTCAATAATTCTGTAGCGTCGATGACACCATTTTCGAGTTTAGACTCTGCTGCCACACGCACCGAACGACGCAGTTCCACGATACGTTTGTCGTCATCCAAAGCAGTGCGAAGACGAACGATTTCGCCATCATCCTGAGTAGTTTGAAGCTGGGTATTAAAAAGAAACACATCACGTTGTATTGCAATCTGTTGCTCAGCGATATTCAACTTATTCAAGTTATTATTTTTAGTATAAAATGCACCTACATTCCACGACATTCTTACACCCACCAAGGCATTAAGTGTCCATTCTGAAGACAGCATACTTTTAAACATATCCAAACCTGGATATCCATAATAGCCTTGTGCGAATGCACTGAAGCGAGGCATAAGCGAGACATTTATGGCATTGCGTTGCGCATTAAGTCTTTCATTTTGAGCATCGAACAAAGCGAGTTCTGGACGCGCCGAGTTACGGTCAACGACATCCGTCATTTCAGGACGCTGCAATTTTTCATCGGTAAGTTTTTGTCCGATAAAGACTTCCAATATTTTGCGATAACTTGTACGCGACGCCTCGACTTGTCCGAGAGTCTGACGAGCGGTAAGCAATTCCGCCTCAACAGCATCGACATCAGATTGCATCGCCACACCATTATTATAATATACGCGCATACGATTCAAGTTACTTTCCAAAACCTCGATCAAGGTTTCAGTCTGAGCGACGCGTTCGTCGAGCAATAAAATTCCGAAATAGATATTATCAACTCTCGACTGCAAATCATACAACGCAACATCGACACGACCACGTTGTTCTGCCGCTTCCGACTGAGCCAATTCGCGATTCGCTTTCGACTGACCGCCGTCCCAAATGTTTTGTGTAACATCTATTGCGAGTTTATACTGATCCTTACGAATTCCCGACATATCCAATCCATTCGCTGCGATCATAGCATTGAACGCCTCTGGATAAGTAGGAGTGGCAGACTGATACGTCGCCTGTCCCGACAACACGACTTGAGGTATCCACGCGCATTTAGCGTTTGAAAGATCATACTGCTCCGTTTCCGAAATCAAATCATATTGTTTAATCTCTGGATAACGTTCGCGAGCCAGTCGTCGACATTCTTCCAACGACTGCGACTGCGATACGAATACAGTCTGAATAATAAATAAAAATAATAAAATCCGTTTCATAGCATTATATTTTTCTAATTCTACGCATAATAATTTCAATATTCTCAGCCTTACGAACTGCAAGGAACGCCTTGGTTTCCATTATGTCATCACCCATCATATTTTCCGCAAATTGTGTCATCATTGATGAACAAATATTAAGAGAAAGTATCGTCTGGAACAACGACAACACATCAAACTGCTCTACCTCGCCTCTTTGCGCCGCCGCATCGACCTCATTTTGCAACTGACTAAACAGATAAACGAAACTCTCTATTTTAGATTTGAACATATCACAACGCTCCTTGTGCGGCAGAACTTCATTCATTAAAAATTTAGGAAGTTCAGGATTGGCAGCAATAAAATCAAAATGAACGGAGACAGCTTCCTTGATACGTTCTGTCAAAGGCAAATCTGCATTACCAAACAAATAAGTCAGCACAGGAGTTATCTCCGACATTTTCTTTTCAATGATACGTTCAAAAAGCAACTCCTTAGTACGGAAATAATAATGTAACATCGCGTGAGTCACTCCTGCCGCTTTAGCGATTGACGTAGTGCGAGCACCATCATACCCTTTTGTCATAAACTCACGTTCTGCTGCTCCCAGTATCTGCTGTTCTTTACTTTGTACCACTTGTTCACTCATAAACATAGATATTAAATATTATTAACAATATTGTTAAACATTTTTGTTAGCACAAAGATAAATATTTTTTTTTACAACAGAAACCTATTTTCAAAAAAAATATTGATTTAAAAATTTAAGAAAAAAGCACCTAGCTGGGAACTGAGGTGCTTTTCATCATTTGAGAAAATTGAAATGTATAACCAAAACCATACATTAGACAATTTATCGTGATATTTTGTTCAACAGAAAGAAAAAAAAATTATATTTTTGCAAAAAAGAAAATTTACTATGACACACAAATATTACGATTTTTATATGCGCTTTCCTTCTTTCGAAGACGCAGAAAAGGCACAGAAATTTTATAATGAAACACATAAATTCCGCATCGGCGGTAAGTTCGTTATCAACGACAACGGCGTTTGTTCTCTTTCAATAACAGACGAATGCGAATTGATTTGCGATATGTATCAATTCGGAATGAAACGTTTCATCGTTGTAGACAACTATCACGGTCAAAACCGTAAAGACGGCAAGATGTATTTCGACGTACAAACCGACACCGATGTCGTACATTCTTTCTTATATGATGATGAAATATTCGAAAACATCAATCAATTCTTGAAGGAAGATATTTATAAAGACGGCTACGTCAACGAAGGCAGCAACTTCCCTCCTATCATCAAACGTATCATCGACGGAATGGGAATCGACGACCTTTATGATATGCTCAGCGTGAACGCACCGGGATTTGACATTTAATTTAATTCATAATTCATAATGCATAATGCATAATTTCTTTATGTAGAGACGTATCAATGACACATATAAATTAACAAACATTGATGCGTCTTATTATTTAAAATTGAAAACGGAAAATTGAAAGTTATGAAAAAGTTATTTCTCATTATTATATTGGCTTTATTCTTTAATGTCAACGGACAACAAACAACGGACAACGGATGTGAGCAATCAGCAATCAGCAATCAGCAATCAGCTGTCAGCAATCAGCTGTCAGTAAATACCGGAATAATTCCAATGCCTCGAATGGCTTGGATTTTCGACTCTGACTCTACAACTTATTTCACTTTGGATAATTCATGTGTATTAGTTGATAATGAGAATGAAGAAATATCTAAAATCATCAATACTTTCAAAAATGATATCAAAGAAATAACAGGTGTAGATTTAGAAATTTTCCCAAAAGCAAGTAAGAAAATTAAGAAAAACAATACTATTCGTTTTAAATTATATAGTCCTGAATTAATTGAAAGGATAACCTCTCCCCAAAAAATAGACATTCTTATAGGTTTAGGACCTAACCGAGATTCATTGCCTGGCAGAGAAATAAATCCTCAAGAATATCATATAAGAATTGAAAAAAACGATGTTATAATTATGGCTCCAACTCCTCAAGGCCTTTTCTACGGAGCTCAAAGTTTAAAGCAACTTATCCGTCACCAACTTCTCACAGAAAACAATCTGAATATTCCTTGGTATTACATCTTCGACTATCCTTCTCTTGAATATCGCGGATGGATGGATGACATCAGCCGTGGTCCTATTCCAACAACGGATTTCATCAAAGAACAGATTCGTCGCCTCGCTGAATATAAATTCAATTTCTTCAACCTTTATACAGAACATCTTTTCAAACTCGACGAATATCCAGACATCGCTCCTACCGATGGTCTCACAGCTGAAGAAATCCAAGAACTGACAGAATACGCAAAAGATTATTATATCGAATTCATCGGCAACCAACAATGTTTCGCTCATGCTGAAAAGACTCTCGACAATCCTTTCTACGACGACATCAAAGACACTCGTTTCAACTTCAACCCTGGCGTTGAGGAGACTTACGAGTTTTTAGAGACATTGCTCGGAGAGACAGCACAAGCTTATGAGTCGAAATATTTCAACATCAACTGCGATGAGACAGAAGGTCTCGGCAATGGAAAAGCTAAATCATACGTCGATAGCCTCGGCTCAGAAAACGCCTACTGCCAACATATAAATAAGGTATATGACATCTTACAGAAATACGATAAAGACGTCATGATGTGGGGCGACATCCTCGCAAAGAATCCAGAAATGATAAAACAACTTCCAGAAGACATCCAATTCATCGTCTGGAGTTACGGCGGTCGCGACAGCTTCGACGAGATGATTGCTCCTTTCAAAAACTCAGGTCACACTTTCTGGATTGCTCCAGGCGCAAGCTGCTGGGCATCGAGTTTCCCTTACATCGACAACTACATCAAGAACATCGCACACTTCAACCGCGACGGATATAAAAACGGAGCTAAAGGCGTCATCAACACAGCTTGGGACGACTACGGCGAGACAATGTTCAACTCAACATGGCACGCAATGGTGTGGTGCGCTGAGACAAGCTGGAACACATTGAAGACTAACGAAGAAACCGAGAGAATTGAAAGAGAAAATATTTTTAACAAGAACTTCAATGTTCAATATTTTGAAGACAACAGACAACAGACAACAGACAACAGTCTTTGTTCACAAGATGGTAGAGACGTCACCCCTGTGGCGTCTGAATGCAATCAGCAATCAGCAATCAGTCATCTCTACGAATTGAACAAATTGATTGACGAGAGCGACATGACCAACCTGATGAACTTCACTGTTCTTAACGCTCCGCTTTTAGAGTTCTATCCTTCACAACTTGACTCTGCAGCGATATCTAAAAACGAAAGAGAGAAACAACAAGCTTTTGAGATTTATCAGAAACTTTTGAAAGACAGACAAGAAGTAAATGCCAATACTGAAATTATCGACGCTGCGATATTGGCAGCTTACAGAGCATACATCGTGACATTAAAAAACGAGTTGAGAGTCAATCTTTATAAGACAATGCTCAACCCTACTGAAGAAAATGTCGCATTTACAAAAAATATGTCAGAACAATTCTTGGACTCACTTCATTGCTTGAAGAAAAGATTTGTAAAATCTTGGGACATGGAGTCTCGTTCTTATTATAGAAACGTCTTCACCGAACGTTATGACAAGATTGCAAAAGACGTTTTGAACGCAGGAAACGTTGTTTTTATAGAAACATTAGGTCAACAGACAACAGACAACAGACAACAGACTTTGGTTTCTTTGAAGACTATATTTAACGATAGAGACATTTACTACACTACTGATGGCAGTACTCCTGACAAGAACAGCAAGGTTTACTCTGGACCTTTCGCTATTGAACGTTCTTGCATCGTGAAGGCTGTTTGTTTTGAAGACAACAGAGAGACCATCGTCAATGAGAAATACATCCTTTATCATAAAGGTATGGGACATTTCAGAAAATTGAACACCGTCGCTGGCAACTACAGACCAGAATATTCTGGCGGCAGTGAAGACGCCTTGCTCAACGGAGCTGTCGGAACTAACAACTACAAAGACGGCAACTGGCAAGGATTCTACGGCACCGACTGCGACCTCGAACTCGACTTCGGAAAGAAAGAAAAACTCAGTTCTTTGAAGATAAACTTCAACACCAATCCTTACGATTGGATTCTGATGCCTAAGAAAATGTCGGTTTACTATTCCGATAATGGCATTCATTATCAACTATTCAAATCATACGACATCCATGAAGAAGTCCCAACATCAAGCAGCACAATCGTAACAAAGACAATAGATGTAAGCGGTTTATCAAGCAGATATGTCAGAATCATGATTGAAAACCCTGGATTCATTCCACAAGGACTTCCTGGATATAATAATCCGTCTTGGATGTTTATGGATGAAATCGTGGTGGAATAGTTAGGGGTATGGAATTATGGATGGTGTCATAACATCTGCCAGTATTCTTCTTTGACTCCGTATCTCATTGTTCCTCCATTTTTTCGAGCATCACTTTTTCAAATTTCACGAACAAAGGATAATAAATGTTTACAATATGATCAAGGATTTTTTGTGCAGTGTCATCGTCATAATGATGTGATGTCACATTGCGGTCTTTGATAGTATCCATCCATTTCTCATCATCGATTAGTCCTAACCTCAGACTATAACGTATGGCATCTCTCGATCCGAAAATCTCCATTATGCCTTGATGCTCCGCATAATCTTTCATCACCTTCCACGACAACTCATGCGTAAATTCAAAACATTGTATCAGACCCCCTCTTATAATGTTAAACAAGA
>JAZOSA010000019.1:0-30227 GCA_045656905.1 Bacteroidales bacterium | reverse complement strand
TAATTTTTGACAAATACCTTTTCCAATCAACGGAGCAAAATCCATCAATCTGACTTCTTCATTATTAAATGTCAATCTTAACACATAATTTTCGACATATTCTGCTTTTACTATTTTTAAAATTATATTGTCCATAATTATTTCAATGGTTCTATTTTATTTGCCAATTCAAAATTTGAAAGCAACCTCCAATTTTCCAACAGTTCTTCTTTATGAATATCAAGCCATTCATAAACTAATTTCAATTCACGTCTTGGCAAAGAACCAGTCACTATACCCTCTTCTATTGTTATAACAGCTTCGTAATCATTATACCAAACGTGAAAATGTGGCGGATTATGATCATCAATATACATATAGATTATAATCCCATAAAATCTGCTAATTTCAGGCATACTACATTAAATTAAGATTTCACTATTTTGATTTTACTTTTGCAAAGATATAATTTTACATATATACATTTTAAACAAAAACCAATCTTTGCTATTTGAAAACAAAATTAATAATTTTAACACCCTTTTGTCAAGGGTTTAACATAACTATTTTTCGATTTTAACAATTTTTAACATAAACGTTAACGGAATTAAGAAATTTATGTTAATGTTTGTTAAGACTACTTGTTTTTGTTAAATTTATTTGTTTACTTTGTAGCGCAATTCAAAAGTTATGGTAGACTTCTTACTTAAAATAGTGGGGTATATATTCTGGTTTTATATCACAGTAGGGGTGATTGTTATTACATTATCTCTGATATGGGAAATAATAAGTCCTCTTTTTGGAGGTAAAACAGACTCTCGTCTTCCGAGAGAGATAAGAAGAGGTTTACGCGGTTGGTAAATTCAATCATTTTGTTTTAACCTCTCTCTTCCTTATATCCGCCACTTGGCGAATTTCGTAGCTAATTTTAATTACTGACTGCTAATGGCTAATTGGGGCGTTCCGGCTATCGCCGTCGGGCTTTCCGCTATATCTTTTTCCGCTGCGCTCCAAAAGGATGCCGCTCCAATCCCTAACGCTTTGGCAGCGATTAAAACCCCAAAATACAGAATTCCATAATTCCGTTAAAATCGATATTTTCATCCACTAATCTGCACTAATACACACTAATCTTTCGTGCTAATTTCGTGTCTTTTCGTGTCTTTTCGTGGATAAAAAAAACGACGCCACTAGTGACGTCGTTTATATCGTGGACAAAGACTGTTGTCTGTTGTCCGTAGTCTGTTGACAAATCAATCGATTCTGCAACAGAGGTTTCTGTCACCGAATGCATCGTCGATTCTTGTTACGTGTGGGAAGTATTTGTCTTGAACATCGCTCTTGTTAGGGAAACCAGCTTCTGAACGTGTGAATGGGAATTCCCAGTTGTCGGCCATCAACATTTCTGCTGTGTAAGGAGCGTGTGAGATAACGTTGTTACCTTTTTCTGCCTTGCCGCTTTCGATGTCAGCGATTTCTTGACGAATCTTAATCATAGCGTCAACGAAACGATCTAATTCTGCTAATGGTTCGCTTTCTGTTGGCTCGACCATCAATGTTTCGTGAACTGGGAACGCAACTGTTGGAGCGTGGAATCCGTAGTCCATCAAACGTTTAGCGATGTCGATAGCTGCAACGCCAGTAGCTTTGTTGATACCGTTGATATCGAGAATCATTTCGTGAGCGACGTGACCGTTGTTACCGGTATAAAGGATTGGATAATAATCTTTCAATCTATCTTTGAGGTAGTTAGCATTCAAGATAGCCATCTTTGTTGCTTCTCTTAAACCTTCACCGCCTAACATCTTGATATAAGCATAAGATATTGTGAGGATTTGTGCGCTACCATAAGGAGCTGCTGAAACAGCACCGAGTTTTTCGTTATATGTAGCGAGGTTGAGGTGAGTTGGCAAGAATGGTACCAAGTGAGCTGCAACGCCGATAGGACCTACGCCTGGACCGCCACCGCCGTGAGGGATAGCGAATGTCTTGTGTAAGTTGAGGTGGCAAACGTCAGCGCCGATGAAGCCTGGGCATGTGAGGCCAACTTGAGCGTTCATGTTAGCACCATCCATATAAACTTGACCGCCGTTGTCGTGAACTACCTTCATCAAATCGCGGATACCGTCTTCATAGATACCGTGTGTTGAAGGATAAGTTACCATGAATGCTGCGAGGTCGTCTTTATATTGTTCAGCTTTTGCCTTAGCATCTTCCATGTCGATGTTACCATTAGCGTCGCATTTAACGACAACTACTTGCATACCAGCCATTGCTGCTGATGCTGGGTTTGTACCGTGAGCTGATGCTGGAATCAAGCAGATGTTACGGTGACCTTGGCCGTTAGCTTCTTGATAACGACGGATTGTCAAGAGACCAGCGTATTCGCCGCTAGCACCTGAGTTAGGCATGAATGACATACCAGCGAATCCTGTGATTTCGCAGAGGTCTTTACCTAATTCGTTGATGAGTTCTAAGTAACCTTCTGCTTGGTCTGCTGGTACGAATGGGTGGATGTTAGCGAATTCTGGCCAGCTTAAAGCGAACATTGATGTTGCTGAGTTGAGCTTCATTGTACATGAGCCGAGAGGAATCATAGCGCGGTTCAAGCTTAAGTCGCGGTCTTCCAATTGTTTCATATAACGCATCATGTCTGTTTCGCTGCGATATTTGAAGAATACTGGCTCTTGTAAGTATGATGATGTACGTTGCATGTCAGCAGCGATGCCGTTGAATGTGCCGCAAACTGCTGGGTCGCAAACGAAGTCTGTATGTTCTTTGCCGATAGCTTCACAAACAACAGCGACGATTTCGTTAACGTCTTCTAATGATGTTGTTTCGTCTAAGCTGATAGCGAAATGTTGTTTGTCGATGATACGGAAGTTCATCTTATGTTGAAGAGCTACTTCATTGACTTTGCATGTGCAGAAGCCTTCTGGCAATTCGAAATGTAAAGTATCGAAGTAAGAATCGTTAAGTTGTTTAACGCCGTACTTTTGCATTTCTTTATCGAGGACGCATGTCAATATATTAATGTGACGAGCTATTTCTCTGATACCTTCAGCACCGTGGTAGATTGCGTAGAATCCTGACATGATACCGAGGAGAGCTTGAGCTGTACAGATGTTTGATGTAGCTTTTTCGCGTTTGATATGTTGTTCACGTGTTTGTAATGCGAGACGGTAAGCTGGGTTGCCGAGAGCGTCTTTTGAGATACCGATGATACGGCCTGGCATTTCACGTTTGTAAGCGTCTGTTGTTGCGAAGAAACCTGTGTGAGGACCTCCGAATGCCATTGGCAAACCGAAGCGTTGGCTTGAACCTACAACTGCGTCTGCGCCCCATTCACCTGGAGGTGTGATGAGAGCCAAACTCATAAGGTCTGAAGCAACTGCTACTTGCATGCCTTTTTCTTTCCATGCTTTAACTTCTTCGCTATAGTTGATAACGCGACCGAATTGGTTTGGACATTGAACTAAGATACCGAAGTATTCTTCACCTGCGCTGAAGTTCTTGACATCGTCAACAACGACTTCAATGCCTAAGTGATATGCTCTAGTCTTGATAACGTCGACTGTATGTGGGAAAACGTCGTTAGCGACGAAGAATTTGTTAATGCCAGCTTTTACTTGAGCGCGGCTGCGGCTGTGCCAAAACATCAACATTGCTTCTGAAGCAGCTGTTGCTTCGTCTAACAATGAAGCGTTTGCCAATGGCATAGCTGTCATGTCGCTGATAACTGTTTGGTAGTTTAAGAGAGCTTCAAGACGACCTTGTGAAATCTCTGCTTGATATGGAGTGTATGATGTGTACCATCCTGGATTTTCAAGAATGTTACGTGTGATAACACCTGGAGTGATTACATTGTAGTAACCCATACCGATGTAACTTCTGTAAATCTTGTTCTTTGCTGCCAAAGCCTTAAGATTACCGAAGCATTCATATTCATTCAAACCTCTGCCGATATTTAAACCTTCAGGAAGGCGAATGTCTGATGATATAATTTCGTCAATAAGTTGATCTGTTGATTCAACGCCAATAACCTCAAGCATTTTCTTTACGTCAGCTTCTGTTGGTCCATTGTGACGTTTAATGAAATTGTTGTTAATCATATTATTAGTTATTTAATGAAATACTTTTTTCTTATTCCGCAAATTTAGTTTTTTTTTCTTACAATTCACACCACTTTGAATAATTTTATATTTTTGTAACAAATTAGATTTTTATGAAAAAAATAGCATTAATATTATCATTCGTATGTCTCTTTTTGGCATCTTGCAAAGACAATTCAATAAAATATAACGGACCTGATGTCATCAATATGGTTCTGCGCGACACACTCACTCTTGACGCGACATCCGACGACCCTTTACATTATAAATCAGATAACGAAAGATATGTGACAGTATCTCAAAACGGCAAAGTTTTCGGCAAAAATGTCGGCAGAGCAAATATTATAATATCCAACACTGAAAACGAACTCACCATTCCGGTCAATGTGAGTCTTTTCGAAGAGCCAACTCTAAATTTCGGTGCCTCAACGAAATACATCAAATCTTTATATGGGGAACCAAAATATAATTTCGGCGACAGCGTATACGTCTATGGCGGCGGAGAAGACTGGTATTCTGCATCTGTTTGGGAAATGAACTTCTTCTTCAACGATGACAAGTACTACGAATCAGACCTCTATATCAGAAACGACCTTGACTTACTTCTCACCAAATATCTTGATGAAAATTATTTCTACTTCCAAGCTTTAAACGACACCATTGACGGCGAAATAACCACTCTTCACATTTATTTCGACACCGAAGACCCTAGATTTGCAGAAACTGTTGTAGGAAAACAATACAATGTCGGCAAATACAAAGACATCCTTCTCGTCTACGCTCCTGCATCTAGTCTAAATATTTCAAGAATGAGAAATCTTGCTACAAAAGAAAGAAGTCAATAAGTCATTAACATATTTCTTAATAAAAATTAAGGGGACTTTTTCGGTCCCCTTTCTTATTATCAATCTACTGATTCTTCTCTCTTGCTTTGACGTTTACGTTCTATTTCATCTAAGATTATCTTTCTCAAACGCAAACTCTTAGGTGTGATTTCAAGATATTCGTCATCTCTGATCATTTCCATATATTCTTCCAATGAGAAGCGTTTTGGCGGAATGAGAACGATCTTTTCATCTGAACCAGAAGCACGTACGTTGGTCAAATGTTTAGTTTTATTAACATTTAATACGATGTCGTTTGAACGTGTGTTTTCACCGATGACCTCACCTGCATATACTTCTTCATTTGGCATTACGAAGAATGAACCTCTGTCTTGTAACTTCCACAAAGCGTAAGGAACAGCGACGCCTGTCTCCATAGCGATAAGAGCGCCTGTGTTACGACCAGCGATTTCTCCTCTCCATGGCTCATAACCTTTAAGTCTTTGTGACATAACAGCTTCACCTTCTGTAGCTGTAAGCATATTGCTTCTCAAACCGATAAGACCTCTTGATGGAATTTCAAAGTCGATGTTCATTCTGTCGCCTTTAGGCTGCATATTTGTCATCTCGCCTTTCTTTGCTGTAACGAGTTCAATAACACGGCCTGCGAATTGTTCTGGAACTTGAACTGTCAACATTTCGATTGGTTCGCATTTCTTGCCGTCGATTTCTTTCAAGATAACCTTTGGCTGACCGATTTGGAATTCATAACCTTCACGACGCATTGTCTCAATCAAGATTGAGAGGTGAAGAATACCACGGCCGAACACCATCATTGAATCTGGAGATGCTGTGTCTTCAATACGAAGTGCAAGATTCTTTTCCAATTCTTTATATAAACGTTCACGGAGGTGACGTGATGTAACGAATTTACCTTCTTTGCCGAAGAATGGTGAGTTGTTGATTGTGAACAACATGCTCATTGTTGGCTCATCAACGTGGATTGGTGGCAAAGCTTCTGGATTTTCAAAGTCAGCGACAGTATCACCGATTTCAAAGTCTTCAAGACCCATAACCGCTACGATATCACCAGCCTTGATAGGATTCTTGGTTCTTTCTTTTCCTAAACCTTCAAATGTATATAATTCCTTGACTGTGTTCTTTCTGATTGTTCCATCACGTTTAACGAGAGAAACATTCATGCCAGCTTGCAACACGCCTCTCTTCAAACGACCGACAGCGATACGACCGACGTATGAACTGTAATCTAAAGAAGTGATAAGCATTTGAGGAGTACCTTCTTCATATTTAGCAGCAGGAATATGTTCCAAAATAGTGTCAAGAAGATATGAAATGTCTGATGTCACGTTTTTGTAGTTATCTGACATCCAGCCTTGTTTTGAAGAACCGAATACTGTCGGGAAATCGAGTTGTTCTTCAGTTGCGCCCAAGTTGAACATCAAATCGAAGACTGCTTCCTGTGTTTCTTCTGGATAACAGTTAGGTTTGTCAACTTTATTGATAACAACGATTGGCTTAAGACCTAAAAGCAAAGCTTTTTCAAGAACGAAACGCGTTTGTGGCATTGGTCCTTCAAAAGCGTCGACGAACAAGATAACGCCGTCGGCCATATTAAGGACGCGCTCAACTTCACCACCGAAGTCAGAGTGACCGGGAGTATCGATGATGTTGATTTTTGTGCCTTTATAACGTACAGAAACGTTCTTTGACAAGATGGTGATACCTCGTTCACGTTCAAGATCGTTATTATCCAACATTAAATCTGCTGTTTCCTGATTGTCTCTGAACAATCTTGATTGGTGTAAAATACGATCTACCAATGTAGTTTTGCCATGGTCGACATGGGCAATAATTGCAACGTTACGAATGCTCTCCATCTAAATATTTTTTTATTTGTTAAAATTTCAAAAAAGTGACTGCAAATTTACAAAAAAAATGCTTTTGTCCTTAAAACAATGTACTTAAAAAAACAGGTTTTACCTCAACTTTTTCACCTACTCTATTCATATACACTAAATATGCATCTATGCTTTTTTCAATACCCAGACCTTTCAAGGCCACAATATATTCCTGAAGCTGATCTGAATGCTGTTTTTCATACTCTTTTCCAGTTTTATATTCTATGAGTATCAGTCTGTCACCATATTCCACACATCTATCAGGACGCCGCATATCATTTTCTTTTTCACCTATTTTTATAATGCCCATTTCATTTCTGACAATAGCATCTTTTGAGTAAGCATCCTTAATTCTATCATCGGTGATAATTTTTGCAAACTGTCTTCTCAGTTTCTCTATTTTTTGCCTATCAATGCTGCCTTCGTTAAGATAATAGTTGAACACTTTATCTGTATCTTCAACAGTCTTGATTTGCGACAATATATCATGTACCAGATTTCCCCATTCGCGCGGAGAATAATCGTTTTCATCTTCAGACCAAAACATCGTCGGGTCGGCCTCAAACTTCAATGCATTCTTCCAATCTTTTGTCTGTGGAATATCATTGACATCAAGTTCCAGAATATCCTTTTGTTTTTCATCTTTATCCTTATCTTTATGATATTCAATCTGGCCCAACTCATACTTCACACTATTCTGATGTTCTGGAGACGTCTCTTTAAATCTATTAATAAAGGTAATATCATCTTCCTCAACAACAACATTATCTCCGTTTGAATCAATATATCCTTCTTTCGCATTAAAATAATCGACGAAGAAATTATACGACTCTGACTTCTTTTTATCGTCCTTCGGTTTGGGTTGCTCATTAGTATAAATGAACATCAGATCTGCAGGACGCGTCATCGCGACATACATTATATTAAAGTCATCGAATGCCGACTTTTCCTTTTCTTTTGTATAATAATTTTCCAGTTCTGTTCCTTCAAGGGATTTTGTTATAGGCAATATGAAAGATGACATATTCGCAATATCCTTCAGAGCTTCGAACTCGCTTGATTTCACCCACATTTCCGCTCCGCCAAATCTATTAGGCACACTGGTATATGCGTAAGGATACATAACCACCTTAAATTCAAGACCTTTAGATTTATGTATGGTCATGATCTTAACGGCATCTATTTCCGACGTTATCTTAAGATTAAGAGAATTAGACTTTTTATCCCAATACTCAAGAAATGCGTCAAGACCTTTATTCTCAGCACATTGCCATTCCTGAACCTGATTCATGAAATACTGCAGAAACTCATCTTCTATAATATTCATATTTATATTCATCTCATGAGTATACATATTTATTATAGAGCAGCACAAATCATATATGCTATGCGACTGATTTCTAATATTGTTTATTTTTTCTACATCAATGTCATCATTCAAAGCCTTTGAGACATCACCGAACTCTGCATTTGCACATTTGTTTTTATAAAATGAAAGAGCCAGGCGATTGACATCATTCTTATCATCAAGCATATACTTAAGCGTAAAGATGAGGAGTTCCACTTTATCTGACGATTTAATCATAATGGAATCTGACGATATCACAGGTATATCGTTATAGGAAAGAAATTCCGCAATATCCGAACCGTCGCCATTGCCTCTGACAAGAATAGTGATGTCGCGATAACTGAATCCATTATCTCTCAGCGTATTTATATCATTAAGAATGGATTCCTTGACAGCCTTTTTATATTTACTATTAGCCTTATCGATATCATCGGCAGGAAACTTCTCCATATCAAAGACCTCTACGCTGACAAAACCGTCGTATTCGTATTTCCTTGGACAATTCTGTTCATGACCATCATACACCTTACGATATTCTTCCGATTTCAACTTATGCTTTGAAAGTCTGAAAAAAGAATTGTTGAATTCAATTATGTTTTTCTTTGAACGCCAGTTATTGTTCAAAGACTCTTTTTGCGAATTATTACAGAAAGTCTCTTCACATTCTCTGTAGAATTCATTATTCTCATCTGCCCCATATATTTCAGGAAGATTCATAATCTGCTCAACCTCCCCGCTCCTGAAACGATATATTGCCTGTTTCGCATCACCGACTAAAAGACTCATATTATTGTCCGACAGTCCATTATGCACAAGAGGAAGAAAATTATGCCATTGCAAGAGTGATGTATCCTGAAACTCATCAATGAAAAAATGCTTGTATCGTGAACCTATCTTCTCATAAATAAACGGAACGCTGCAATCGCCGAGTATATCTGATATTCTCTTATTAAATTCTGAAAGATGGACTTTGTTAGTATCTTCAATATGCTGATTTATAACATTCAACAATGTTCCGCGCAGCGCATACAGATATAGATTCTTCTTTATAATCGAGACATAAAAAAGTTTCTTATGGTCCTCAATCAGTTTCTTATATAAAGCGACAATATTTACAGAATCACTAACTTTTCTGATTGCTGTTTGATTCCCTTTAGG
This sequence comes from Bacteroidales bacterium, assembly GCA_045656905.1. Classification (GTDB taxonomy): domain Bacteria; phylum Bacteroidota; class Bacteroidia; order Bacteroidales; family F082; genus Limimorpha. The sequence goes on along the minus strand of JAZOSA010000019.1, from coordinate 20,887 downwards.
CGCAAACCAGTCATGACCATCAAACACCTGCTTTACCCTTGCCCCGATTAGCGATGAGGATTTGACATTGACATCCTTTTCAATCTTACTCAATATTGAAGTCAGACCAGTCTGTCCATAGAAATAGTCAGATGGTTTAATGCCATACTCCTCTTCAATATCTCTAATAACCTTCACATCATCAAGCACTTGTTGTTTTCTTTCTTCATATTTCTTTTTCAAATGCTCTTTGATTTCAAGATATTCTTTATCATCGGAGATTTCTTTCAGAGACAATATTTCCCCTTTTTTATATGCACTTTCTTTGAGAAGTTTTTTAATAAAGACCTTTATAGAACCATCAATGCTTGCCGAACTTTCTTCATCCAGTTGAAACTCAACAAAATCGCTTAATATTTCAGTAATAGATTTATCGTCTTTATCAATTTGATTGTCGATACATTGAATCAAGCCTTCAAGAAGATCGTCATCATCAATAAGAACCTTATATTGCATAGGAAGATTCAGTTCTTTGGCAAAACCACGTGAAATCTGCTGAACGAAACTATCTATAGTTGATATGCCAAAGTCAGAATAGTTATGCAAGATATTATCATACAACACTTTAGACCTTTCCCTCAATATATCTTCATCAATATTCAAAGCATCAATCAGCGCTTTTTGCATGCCTTCATCAGGTTTGCCACAAATAAAACCTTCCAGATAAGAAAGTATTTTCACTTTCATTTCATTGGCGGCTTTATTTGTAAAAGTAACTGCCAATATATCCTTACAGGAAGCATTATCAGACGACAACGACAATACAAGGAACTCTTTTACAAGAGTAAACGTTTTACCGGAACCGGCGGATGCTGTATATATTTTGAAATTTCTATCTGACATATTTATTTCTTATTCTTTTTATTCCTGTTCTTTCTTGCGAATATCTCTCTTATACTGTCAAAACTCTGCGAGTATGAAATACCGATGCCTTGAGTATAATCAGAATAAGCCTCATAAGAATATTCGTAATAGTTACTATTCAGATTAGAGTGGTTATATGCTTTGAGACTCAACCTGTTGGTAAGTTTCAACGTAATATCCACGTCGCCGACGATACTATTTGCGCCTCCCGCCACATCATTTCGGGAACCTGTATACATACCGAGATTTCCTTCTATGGTAAGTCTGTCGTCGAACAACTGTGTTGAAAGCGCCACTTCCAGTTCCTCTGCCGTAAGATTATCTTCCGGAGTATAGCGCACACCTATGTCAAAATCTTTACTAATCTGTGACAGCCAACTACTTAATGAATTTGTCAGCACGTTATAATAATTTGATGCGCCAATGCTATATAAGTTCGTGCTAGAATAAGAGAATGAACCAAGCACCAGAAGCGATATGATTTGCTGCGACATAACTGCCTGATTTGTAGTATCAATTATTGAGAATACCGTATTCCTTATATCATCTGTCGCATTTGGCAGTGCAAGTCCGAATGTGATTGTAGGGTTGGTCAGTTTTTCATTAAGATACAGCATACAGTCGACATTGACATTGTTTACTCTTGAAGTTGAGTCTAATTCAATTCCCAGCGATGATATCGAAGACTTCGTACGATAGCTGCCCGTGATATTGATATCGGCGTCGTTAGCACGACCCGTCCATGTAATGCTTCCGCCTTTTTTAATGTCGAAATTACGTCTTACAAGATTTTGCAAATTAAAATTGAACGCACCTCCGTCAATGAGATAGTCGCCGTAAAGCGAAAGCTGGTCTAAAAGCAAACCAAGTCGTATGTTGCCAGTACCAGTCGCCGTAATATTTCCCATATTTGACGGCAAGTGAATATTAAGTCTCGCATCCTGAGTAATGTCAGCGTTTAAGTTAAATGTAAACTTCTTGTCTTTCTTCTTATTTTCCACCACCGTCGTAATGGTATCATTATCAGCTTCATTATTCACGAAAACTATAAAGTTATCATTTATTGACGACGAACTTGTAAGACCTATGTCAATTACCGTTCCTGGCATTGTATACGCATTGATATTCATGACAATGTCATCTAACGGACCATCTATCTTAAGGTCTCCCGTTGCTATAGCGGTACCATAAAATGACGAAGTTGCGTCTCCCAACATATTCATTCCCAAGAAATTATCAAGAGTCGCATAAACATCGAAGTTGAAGTCTCTAAGATAATCATGTGTTATGATACCATTAGCGACTGCAATATTGCCAAGTGTATCTATAAGGATAATATCCTGTAAATCAATCCTATTCTCCGTAAATTTTATAAAACGATTCGGGGTTTTGTCTTCATATCCCGATTTGTTCACTGCATAATACGTATTAAGATAATCAATATTACATGCTGCGTCATTAAGTTCTGCGTCACCGATGATGACAGGTTTTTTCAGAGAACCGACAACGTCTAAATCAGCATTGAGTTTTCCGGAGACACGACTCAAAACACCCTTGGTAAAAGCATTCACAACAGAAATGTCTATCTCATTAAGGTTCAGGTCAAAGTCCAGATTGTTATCTCTTGAAGTGTAGTATTTGCCCAACAACGACAAGACCTTATCTTCAGAATCAAGTCTAACAACTTCTGTATCAATAACCACTGATGTATCTGGCGCATTCCAAGTAGCATCAATAAAAGCATTTCCGATGATATGTTTATTCACGCCCAAGTTTGCAACATCAAGATTTGACAATAAAGTAAATTTATCCAACAGACCCGACATCTGAACATTTCCGTCAATAATTCCGTCGACATCTATTCCTTTGTTAAGCGTCAGCAAGTCAAAGTTAGAAATATTCAACTTATTGAAATTCAAATATAATGTATCTCTATTTGTTTTTGGGAAATAACCATTGACACTCATAGACTGACTTCCTGAATAAACATCGAATTCATTGATAAACACGCCGTTTTTCTTGAAATCTATGTAACATGTCGGAGACAACGACCACACACTATCATTCACCATAATGTCTGTGGCTGAAACACGCAATCTTCCTCCCTCTTTATTTAAGACGTAAGACGCATCCAGCTGACCCTTATTTCTATCTTCAACTACATCGTCGTTCCATGCCATATTTAGAAGCAGACTGTCATTATGAGCATCTATCAGAAACGCCATATTTTCCATCGAAAGTTTAACAGGATTCGACACTGTTTCCTCCTTGATGACGAATTCTTTTATACTAACACTCGCCGTTGTTTTATTATTATCTGTCTTGTTTTTAAGATAAATATCATTGAAAACAAGATTGTTATATGTAATCTTATCAGATTCTATTGTCGTGAGCAACTGATAATTGTCAGACACATAAGTTCCAGTCAAGACTGTATTGTCACTTATTTTCAGTTGAGGCATAAACAAACGAGACAATGTCTCCGTATTTTTCAATGTCAGATCAACAGAAAAGTCCTGCGAATTATCTTTCAGTTTCACACCCTTGTTCGACCACTTGTTTATATGGAAGTGATTCATAACATAATTCTTCAACGAATTTCCAATGCTCGCCAGATTGATAATTCCGCTTGTTTCCACATCGAAAAAGTCGGATTTAACACTAATATCTTTCGAATCGTGGTGGTTTTCAGTAAGAACAACATCCAGACTATCCATAAAATAACTGCCCCGACTATCCACATAGGTGGTGTTATCCAGAGAAAGCGTTCCATACATTTTGTCGATGCCAAGACCTCTAATGTTTGCACTTACATCTGTCGTCAGCACGCTATTTTTGTCATAGTCAAAGAGATTCAATTTATACAAATCTGCATCTTTTACTTTCATATTCACGTCAAACGACGGCACATCTGCAGATATATCCATCAATGCATTGACATCCAAGTTTATCAGTTCCGACTTCACATCTGTCGATGCAATAAGTCTTTGGTTTTCAAGATCGCCCACCACCGAGAAATCTTCAAAGTCCTTACCCATCAGTTTCAGTCTGTCTATATCAAATGCTATTTCCAGGTCTGCATCTTTCTTATTCAATCCCTCTCCGTGCAAATCCGCAGACGTTGTAATCATAATTTCCTTTTCTGCGCCAATTATTTCTTTAATATTCAAATTATTAGCATGAAGTTTAAGGAAATAGTATGGTGTTGGAACAATAGTCAAATCATTATTAAGCGCACCATTAAGGTAAATGTTTCCAAGATTTGTATGGAGATTGAATGTGGTATTGAAATTATTATGGAATCCATAAAACTCGCCCGATAGCATTGCGTTTTTAAGGGAAGACAAACTCTCCGGCAATGGTATTTTTCTTGTCGGAGTTGGTATCGCGAACTCTGCGAGGTCTTGATATGTGAAATTCATTCTCTTGACATTTCCAACGATGTGTGTATCAAAGAAATCGGGCAAACCCTTCATCTTTATACTTCCCTCAAAGTTGGTACTGTCCTTAAATGCAAAATGGAAGTTATTCGCCGTAAAGTCCCTTACAAAACCTGTCACCAATCCGCTTATCTGCAACGTATCCGTCATCTTGCCCATTGTTGGAGAGAAATACTTCAAATCGCTGAGTGTCAATTGAGTCGGTCTTATATTTCCTATTATCATGACAGAATCGACAAAGTTTCTAAAACCTTTTACGCCATTATATAAGAACTGTAAATCAAGATTCAATACAGAGGCATGGGTTTCAACATGAAGATTCTTTAAATCAAAGCCTTGCGAAGAAACCATAAATTGCGACTTGGTACTTAACTTATCAATATCGAAACCGCATTTATCCATTCCCGAAAGCAGATCCACATATCCTCTAACAGCTTTTCCGTCTAACGACAAGCTTCTGGCAACCAGATTGATACTGTCGATATCGAGATGAGAATAATCCATACTTACCTTTTCCGGTTTGTCCCTGTTTTGATTCCAAATCACCACATGACCGTCCTTGAGGTTCAACTCATCAAGATAAATTGGTTTGAAATCACCTCTGTTTTTCTTTTCTTTCTTTTCTGAAGATGCGAACATTTCAGAAACATTCATAGAATCCTCGCCTTCATATTTAACCAGACTGACGAGAAGGTCTTCTATTTCAAGGTTCCTGACCCTAAGTTCCTTTGTCAGATCTCTTAGAGACATCTTTGCACTAACCTTTCCAACATAAAACATAGGTTGATGCTTTCTGTCGTTAAATTGCACCTCTTCAGCATAGATGCTAAAGTCGGGTTTTATATAAAACGTCTTGATTTTAACTTCTGTTTCAAACTTATCAGAAAGGACGCCGGCGGCTGTACGAGCGAGCATACTCTGGACATTTACGTCGAGAATCACGACGTATATACTCGCTACCAGAGCAAAAATTATCGTAATGACAATTAAAATGCTATGTATGATTGATTTCTTCGTATCTTTGTCCTTTCTTTTAATGCTTATGAACGAATATATTTTAGCTATCGAATCGTCATGTGACGACACCTCTGCAGCAGTTCTCAGAGGCACGACCGTATTGTCTAACGTAATTGCTAACCAAGAAGTTCACCGCCAATATGGAGGTGTCATTCCAGAACTAGCATCTCGCGCTCATCAACAAAACATCATACCTGTTGTAGACGCTGCTTTAAAACACGCAAATATAACAAAAAATCAGTTATCTGCAATAGCTTTTACACGCGGTCCTGGACTTTTAGGTTCACTTTTAGTAGGCACTTCATTTTCAAAGGCTTTCGCGCTTTCAATGGACATTCCGTTGATTGAAGTAAACCATACTAACGGACACATTATGGCATTGTTCGCACAAGAGGAAAACGAAACGACAAAAGTGCCTGAATTCCCATTCCTATGCCTCGCCGTTTCTGGAGGTCACACACAAATCATAAAAGTCAACGATTATTTCGATTTGGAAATTATCGGCAAAACCATCGACGACGCCGCCGGTGAAGCTTTCGACAAAATAGCAAAAATAATGGGACTTCCCTACCCTGGCGGACCTATCATCGACAGATTGGCAAAGGAAGGAAATCCTAACGCATTCTCTTTCAGCAAAGCAAATGTCGCAGGATTGAACTACAGTTTCAGCGGACTGAAAACAAGTTTCCTTTATTTCTTGCGCGACAGATTAAAAGAAGACCAAGATTTCGTAGAGAAAAACAAAGCCGACTTATGCGCTTCAATACAAAGAGAAATCATTGAGACTCTGATGAAAAAACTCATCAAGGCAACAAAAGAAACGGGCATAAAACAAGTCGCAATCGCTGGCGGAGTTTCCGCTAATTCCGGCTTGCAAAAAGCCATGCACGAAAACGGAAAACGCTATGGTTGGGAAGTGTTCATACCTAAATTCAAGTTCAGCACAGACAACGCTGCTATGATAGGAATATCAGGTTACTTCAAATATAAAAGCGGACAATTCGCAACACAAGACCTCACACCTTACGCAAGAACTACAACTCAAAAATAATTGATATGGACTGGAAATCATTGCTTTCTACAGAGAGAGAATTTAGCGACTATAAAAAAAGCGATATCAGAAACGCTTTCCAACGCGACTACGACAGAATCATATTTTCTAACGTATTCCGCAGATTGCAAAACAAAACACAGGTATTCCCTCTGCCTGGAAGCAAAATGGTCCACAACCGTTTGACTCACAGTCTGGAAGTCGCAAGTGTAGGACGCTCCATAGCAAAAATAGTATCAAAAAAACTATGCGATAAATACGGCAGCGACTTACTTAACGAAATCTACGAAATCGACACCATAGTCTCTGCCGCATGTCTCGCCCACGACCTCGGCAACCCTCCTTTCGGACACTCCGGAGAAGAAACCATAAGCAGCTACTTCAAAGAAGGTCCCGGCAAAGAACTTGAAAGTCAAATACCTGAATATCAATGGTCAGACTTAATCTCTTTTGAAGGCAACGCCAACGCATTCCGACAACTGACTCATCAATTTGCAGGAAGACGCCAAGGCGGAATGTCACTGACATACGCAACTTTAGCAACATTAATCAAATATCCATACCCGTCTTTCAATAAAAAAGGAAAAAAGAAATACAACATTTTCCATTCAGAATTAGACACATTCAAAAAAGTAATGAACGGATGCGGAATCATTTGTCTTGATGAAGAATCATTGGCTTATGCACGCCACCCTCTTTCCTATATGATGGAAGCAGCAGACGACATCTGCTATCTTATCCTCGACATGGAAGACGCTCACAAAAGAGGCATCGTTTCTACTGATAAAATCGACTACTTCTTCACTTCGTTCTTCAAAGAAGAAGAGACATGGTTCTTCAACAGAAAAGACTTGATTTACGAAACCGTAACAGACAGCAACGAAAGAATGGCGTTCTTGAGAGCAACGGCAATAAACAAACTCGTCGACTGTGTATCAACGGTTTTCATTGACAATTACGATGATATTATGAATGGTACTTTTGAAAAAAGTCTCGTTCATCACCTTCCTGACTTTGAATACAACGCTCTGGAAAAATGCAGAGACTTCTCGTTAAAAAACATTTACAAACACCCTTCTGTCGTAAAAGTCGAACTGACCGGTTTTAACGTCATAGGAGAACTGCTCAACGAATTCGTCCAAGCCGCAGTACAACCAGAAAAAACATACAACAAAAAGTTATTGTCGCTAATACCTGAACAGTTTAAAAACAACAATAACGACTTATACTCCAGAATACAAGTAGTTCTTGACTACATCTCTAATATGACAGATCTTTACGCAGTTCAGCTGTATAAAGACTTAAAAGGAATGTAATACAATTAAATTGAAAGTTGAAAATTGAAAGTTGAAAGTTATTTTATTAAAATGAAAAGGTTTCTTCTGTTATTATTTTTAAGCATTTTATTTTTTACATCTTGTTCAAAAATCAATTTGTATTCCAGAACGGAAACTCCTTATCATTATGGCATCTTAAAAACAATCAACGACACCATAACAGACAATCCCGAAGATGCGATAGAATTACTAAAACAACTTGATAACGCCATTATAAAAAATGACTTTTCTGAACAAGAATATCATGAATACCAAATACTTCTTGCAGAAGCAAACTACAAAAACTATTACAGTCAAACAAACTATACAGAAATAACAAACGCTCACGACTACTTTGACAGTTTAGTTTCATCATATCCGAGAAACGCTGAAATAACTTACTTATATTCAAAAACTTCTTACTACAAAGCCGTCGGTCTCGAAGAGCAGGAAAAAATCCAGGAAGCATTCCAATATTATCTGAAATCTCTAGAATCACTAGATAACATTCGACTCAACAAAAAGATTACCAGCGACAAACTATACAACGAAACGATTCACTTCAAAGCCTTGATTTACACCAGACTTGGCGACCTTTTATATTGGTACGACGTATATGACGCTGCTATTGAATGCATCACAAACGCAAACGAATTGTTCATCTTAGAAAACAACCGAAACGCTTTATCAAGGAACAATATCATTTTGGCTGTCATTTACGGACTAAACCTCAATCACGACAAGGCTTTACATCACTTGTCAATCGCCGATTCTATATTTAAAATCAACAATATTGATGTTTTACTAAAAAACGATATCGAAAGAATCAAAGCATCAGTCATGTACAACATTGGTTACAAAGAAGAAGCGTTCAACTCTATAATAAAACAATACAAAACATTAGAAAATCCGAATCAAATAATGGAAGTCGCGGGAGTTCTTGGCGATATGTATTACGACAGAAACATCTACGACTCAGCAATCTATTACTACGAAAAATATTTCCCAGACAACAAATACTCCAAAATCAATGCCGCCAGCAACATTATTGAAATAAGCATCATAACCGGCAACAACGAACTCATCACAAAATACGCACCTTCTCTGGCAGAAGAGACTAACAAAGAAATAATACTATCGTCAATAAAAAACGAACTCATCTCCCTATACCACGAATATATCACGCAAAAACACACAGACACACTCTATAGAAAAATTTTCAAGAATATCATCCTGTTAGCGATAATAATAGTCGCTTGCCTTATCTTCGGACTAAATACGATAAAAATAAGAAAGAAAAAATACAACAATGACATTTCGCAGAAAAGCATATACATCAACACATTACAAAAGAAAATAGAAAAAACAGCATCTGAAAACAAACATATAAAATCACAAATAAAAAATCTTGAAGAGGAAATTCTTGACATTAAAAACAAAAACGATGTCAACTACGTTTCTTTTGAACAAAAAATCGATTCAATAAAAAACCATCATATCTATAGGAAACTTTACGAAATAAGCATCGACAACTCAATTAAAACAAACACATTGTATCCTGATTTGCAACTAAACAACATTGAGCAAACTGATTTAATAGAGTTGTTCAACAACGCTTTAGACAATGGTTTCAACCAAATACTTTCAGAACATAGCGGACTGAAGCACTATGACCTATTGTATTTCTGCTTATATATCATCGGACTAGACGAAAAACACATTTCCGCCGTGACAGGAAAAACTTATAACGCCGTTTGGAACAGAACCAAGAAAATACAGGAAATATTGGGCAGCGACAAAAATATCAAAGATATTATAAAGAAAGAATTAAAATACTAATATTCATTCCAACTGCTCATCACATCCAGCGGTTTCCTTACTTTATCTCTTGTCGGAGCATCAGGATACCCTACACTGATTAACAAAGGGATACGTCTGTTTCTAACTCCCAAAATCTTCTTAATCTTCTTCTCGTCGAACCAGCCTATTATGCAAGTCCCTAGCCCCAAATCTGCAGCTTGCAAACAAAACTGATTCACTGCGATTCCTATGTCGAACAGACTATAATTCTTATTTTTAATCATACTGCCTATCGTTGACATAAAATTCTGCTGTTCAAGAACTACCGCAACAAGAACAGGACACTGGTGAGTAAATTTATTCATTCCCAAACCAATAGAACATTCGGCAATCTGTTCTTTCTTTTCAAAGTCATCAACGACTATAAATTTCCAAGGCTGGGAATTATTAGCCGATGGTGAAATTCTAGCTGTTTCCAAACATTGGATAAGTTTTTCTTTTTCAACAGGTTGATTCTTATATTTTCTATCGCTTTGGCGCATCTTTGCCAATTCTGCAAAACTCACATTCTCTTTCATATCAGTATTTCTCGTAATTATAGTAAACCAAAATTGTTAATTGTTAATTGTTTTAAGTAAATCTGCTTGAGACCGCAAATATGTTTTTCTATTGAGAAAATCTGTCTTGTTTCTTCTTTAACGACCTGCGAAATCAACTCATAATCCTCTAAATCCAACAAAACTCCTCTTACTTTTGTCGCAAATTCCATGTCGTTATCATTCTCATACAAAACCGCATATTTCCCATTAGACGTGATTTCTCTAATCATTTCGCAGTCATTAACAACGACATTTGTTCCAGACACCATTGCCTCAATGACCGGAATCGCCACTGGTTCTTTAGAAGAATTATACACAAAAAGATCAAGCTGACTTAATACATTCGCATCATCCTCTCGCCTTCCCATATATGTGATATAATTATCAAGTCCCTGCAATATATAATAATATTTACAATCATTATAATTTGAATCATATTCATCGACTTGATCACCCGCGACCACACATGTAAAATTTCTTCCCGTCCTCCTTAGTTTCTTAACCATTTTAAAGACACTCAACATATTACGCTGAGGAGTAAAGTCTCCGATTGTACCGACGAGATAGCGAAGGTCATCAATAAAGAATTCATCCCTAACCGATTTATAATCAAATCCGTCAAATCTTTTAAAGCAAAATGCGTGATATAATTTGGAACATTTATCGGGATTCACGGCAAAAGAATTCATCATATAGTTCTTATGCACTTCCGATTGAAAAATGATATGATCAGTTTTCTTTAATACCTTTTTACAAATGCGACTTTTAATTCCCTTCAAATCATCATGATAGCTGTAATCTGAGAATACGACTTTAACATTCAATCCCTTAAATATTTTCAATACCAGATAAGCGTCGACATAATCATAAACATGAATTATGTCTATCCTATTTTTTTTGACAAACCTTTTAAGTTTGAATAAATTCACAAGGAAGTTTCCTGACGACCAGAGGCAAGGGAATTCAAAGAATTGAAAATCAGTTTTCTTTACGTTTGATGAGATATCAAGTATCAGATTATTTATTTCGTATCTACAGGGGATTGTATGTAAGAAAACTGTTCGCATAAGTATAAAAAAAATCCAGCTGTTAACCGGATTGCTTGTGCCCATGAGAAGACTCGAACTTCCAAGAGCTTAAGCTCACTACACCCTGAATGTAGCGTGTTTACCAATTTCACCACATGGGCATTAAGCTTTTGGTATTGTGCCCAGGACAAGAGTCGAACTTGCACGACGCATTCGTCACCACCCCCTCAAAGTGGCGTGTCTACCAATTTCACCACCTGGGCTTTAAAAACAGTGCAAAGATACACGTTTTTTCAATACGCGCAACATCTTTGCAATATTTTTTTTTACTTTTTTGAATATTTTTTATAAAGTCTTAATATTTAATAAGTTTGCTTGTATAATTACTTTCATTGACAATAACCTTAACGAAATATACTCCTTCGCCAAGATTTGATAAACAAGCATTCACTCCCTCCATATTATCACTATGATTATCAAAATTATAAATCATTTTACCCATCATATCAAACAGTTGAACAGAGGCATTTCCTTCAAAATTAAGCTTTACATCCACCACTCCATTTGATGGATTTGGGAAGACAGAAAAGAGCGATTTTTCATCAAAAATATCACATTCTTCCAAATTTAGCATATCTAGAGCTCTTCTAAAATCAGGAATTCCATATCCATATTCACTGTTTGGAGTGAGATTATTATTTGAAGATTGTTTAATAATTTCTCTTATCGTACTTTCAGGAGCATCTTTCCTTGCCTGCCAAAAACAAGCAGCCATTCCTGCCAACGATGGCGTTGCAAGAGAAGTTCCGTTACTTTCATAAAAATTATTTGCTGGCGAAGCCACAGAAACTGCGTATGCGAAAGACATCACATCTGGTTTAATTCTGCCGTCATAAGTCGGACCGATTGAACTGAATCCGGTCCTAGTGCCATCAGACTTCACGCCTCCCACTGTCAAAACATTCTTTCCGTCGCCAGGAGCGCCAATATAAGGGAAAGTTTTGTTGCCTTCATTTCCAGCAGCGACGACGACCAATACACCTCTTGAACTAGCGATTTCCGCACCTATTGTAATAATGCAAGTCTCGCCATCCAAATCCTCGTATCCATGAACCATCTGCGCATCGTCAAAAGTGATATAACCCAGAGAAGTGCTAATCACGTCGATGCCAAGACTATCCATATATTCAGCGGCCGAGACCCAATTATACTCCTCTATAACATTTTCGCTGTTGACATTTTCCGTCCTGCACAAAAAATACGAAGCCTTCGGCGCGGTTCCAACATAAACGCCCGGCATATAACCCGCCATCAGACTCAGACAGGCGGTTCCATGATGATCATCGGAATAAACGACACCATTTTTATACACGAAATCTTTTGTGCCAAGAAGACGCTCTTCATCCCTCATACTCTGAAACGCATCGTGCGTATCCGCACCCTGATATCCGCTGTCGCAAATGCCAATCCACATTCCCTCTCCCTGATACCCCATCTCATGCAAGGCAACGCCATTCAACAATTCTATCTGCGTATGCGCACTTCCATAATGATTGCGGCAAACATCAGACTTTACTATTGTCCCGACATTCATTTCACAAGAGAAACTTTTTTCTTTCAAAGACTGTTTCAATGGATCATCTTTCAAAACACGCGAACTTTTAACGAACGGAAGTTTTGCAATAGCACTTATCACCGACTCGTCATGAACTACAACAGTCACGCCATTCAACCATTTAGATGGATTCAGAATTGTTGCGCCAGCATTTTTTACCGCTTCAATATATGAAGAATTAACAGGAATATCCTTTTCATCTAAAGCGACGCCATATTTAACACGTCTTTGTATTGCCCTTTCCGACAAAAACTCTTCAGGTTTATCAATAGAATAAGGTGTATTGTTTTTGTCAGTAAATTGAATCCAATATTTATAAGGAGCAATTTGAGTTTGAGCCGACACATTTGCAGCAATAATTAATAATGTTATAAACAAGCAAAATCTTCTCATATCTACATTTTTATTTTTCCGCAAATTTACAATCTTTGTGTCAATCCGTAAAGAATATTTTTCTTTTTAACATAATTGAGAAACGACATATTTTCTTAATTTTGCAAAAAATATTTGAGATGAGAATTGACATTATCACAATCTTTCCGGAAATGTTCGAAGGACCTTTTACAGAATCCATTATCAAGAGAGCGATTCAGAAAGGTCTCGTTGAAATTCACCTACATAATTTAAGAGATTATAGCACAGACAAGCACAAACGCGTTGATGACTACGCATTTTCCTCCGGCGCCGGAATGGTTATGATGATTGAACCTGTCGACAACTGCATCAGCAAGTTAAAGTCGGAAAGAGACTACGATGAAGTCATATATATGAGTCCTGACGGAGAGTTATTGACACAGCCTCTCGCAAACCATATGTCATTATACAACAACATCATCATTTTGTGCGGGCATTACAAAGGCATTGACGAACGCATCAGAGAACATCTCATCACAAAAGAAATTTCTATCGGCAACTATGTTTTATCAGGCGGAGAACTTGGAGCGGCTGTTTTAACAGACAGTTTAGTCCGCTTAATTCCTGGCGTTTTAAGCGACGAAACATCCGCTTTGAGCGACTCTTTTCAAAGCGGTTTAGTATCTCCTCCAGTTTACACAAGACCAAGAGAATACAAAGGATGGAACGTACCTGAAGTTTTACTTTCCGGTAACGATATGATTATCAACGAATGGAAACTAAATCAAGCCATCGAAAGGACCAAAGAAAGACGACCAGAAATGTACGAATTATTGAAAAAAAATAATTCAAACAATTTGTAATTTGTATGCAAAAAGTTTGTATATTTGCACACTTTTTTACGGATAGGAATAAAGAACAAAAATTATATAATTATATCAGAAATGAAGAACGCGTTAATTCAATTTGTTGAAGATCAAGTACAAGTTAAGGATTTTCCACAGTTTAAAGCTGGTGATACAATCACTGTAACTTACAAAATCGTTGAAGGTAATAAAGAACGTTTACAAAAATTCCAAGGCGTAGTTTTACAACGCTCAAGCGAAGGTTCACACGCAACTTTCACAGTTAGAAAGATTTCAGGTAACGTTGGTGTAGAAAGAATTTTCCCTATCTCTTCTCCAATGATTGAAAGCATTGAAAAGAACAAAGAAGGTGCTGTTAGAAGAGCTCGTATCTACTACCTCAGAGGTTTACGTGGTAAAAAAGCTCGTATCAAAGAAGCAACTCGTAAAAAATAATAACACTTCTTTAACGATAAAGAAAAGCGGCATGAAATTTCACGCCGCTTTTTTTATTACAAAATATCAGCAAATAAATCCAATAAAAAAGAGCTGCCGTATTTTCACAGCAGCTCTCCCCTTAGTCTTTTGTCTTTAGCCATTATCCTATTCTCTGTCTTACGACTTCAAAGCAAACTATACCAGTAGCAACGGAAACATTCAACGAATCTATATCGCCAGGCATAGGAATCAAAAGATGTTCGTCAGAACGTTTCAAATAAGCCTCGCTGATACCATCTTCTTCAGAACCCATCATAATAGCGATAGGACCTTTCATATCCGCTTCCCAAATATTCTTGCGACCTTTTTCCGAAATAGAAACCACCTTCACGCCGCTGCTCTTTAAGAAATCTATAGTATCCTTAACATTATCAACACGGCAAACATTGATATTCGATAATGCGCCAGCTGAAGTCTTCATCGCGTCACCATTAATTAATGCAGAACCACGAGATGGAATAACTATTGCATCAACGCCAGCAGCATAACAAGTACGAGCGATAGCGCCAAAATTGCGAACATCAGTGACTCTGTCCAAAATAACGATAAACGGCATTCTGCCTTCATCATAAACCATTGGAACAACTTCCTCTATCAACTGATATGAGATAGGACACACAAAAGCAATCACGCCTTGATGATTCTTTCTTGTGAGGCGATTTAACTTTTCCAAAGGAACATATTGAACAGGAATATTATGCGTACGAGCATAATGAACTATCTCAGAAATCTGAGGAGAACGCAAACCTGTTTGCACAAAAACCTTCTCAATTTCTTTCTCCGCTTTAATCAATTCCTCAACAGGATGTATCCCAAAAAACATATTATTGTCCATATACCTTATATATTAATTTCAAACGTACAAAAATAATAATTTAAACTCATTTTTCAATACAAAAATAACATCTCATTTAAAAAGTTTTTGCTAAATTGCAACACTATTTTGTCACAGACATTTAGTTTAAAACAGATTGTAATACATTAACAAACTTAAATAATTATTTTATGAAAAAACTATTACTTTCATTAGCAATGGTGCTTTTTGCATCACAAATGATTTTTGCACAAGAAGCAGAACAAAAACCATGGACACATGGCGGATTCGTTGGTTTCAACATTTCACAAAGTCACTTCTCAAACTGGACAGCAGGTGGTCAAGACAACGTTAACGGTCTTGGAACATTCAAGTACAACATCAATTACTTAAATGACAAGTCAAAATGGGACAACACTTTAGATTTAGCTTTAGGTTACAGTTTATATGACTTAAATAAAAAACCATTAAAGACCGATGACCGTATCAACTTCAGTTCTTTATACGGTTACGACGTTGTGAAGGAAGAATTATATGTAACAGCGAACCTCAACTTCCAATCACAATTTGCTAACGGTTACAACTACGCAGCTGACAGCACAACTAGAATCTCTGGATTCCTCGCTCCAGCTTATCTCACTGTAGGTCTTGGTGCTCAGTACACTCCAACCAAATGGTTCTCATTGAACCTCGCTCCTGCTTCAGGCAGATTGACAATCGTTAACGACCAAACTTTAGCTGACGCTGGCGCATTTGGTGTTAAAGGTGCAGTGATAGACCCTGTAACAGGTGAAATTTTAGAACACGGAAGCAAATTCCGCATGGAACTCGGTGCTCAGTTAATTGCAAACGTCAACTACGAAATCTTCAAAAACGTTGTTTTCACATCTAAGCTCATCGTTTTCTACGACTATATGCAAACAAGAGAGTTAAACGCTTTGGGTGAAAAATACGGTTGCCGTTTAGACTTCGACTGGGACAACGCTTTAGTCATGAAAATCAACAGCTGGTTAAACTGCAACGTTTCTGCACGTTTGATTTACGACGAAGATATCAAACCTATCGTAGAAGATCACTCATTCTTACAATTCAAAGAAGTTCTCAGCGTAGGTTTATCTTACAGAATTCCTTGATTATGACGAAGATCGGTTTGTTATCTGACACCCACGGATGGGTAAATCCAAACATATACGAGTTTTTCAAAGACTGCGATGAGATTTGGCATGCCGGCGATATTGGAAACGATGACGTTGCGATAGAACTAGCTGCATTTAAAAAATTAAGAGCAGTTTACGGAAACATCGATGATTGGGGATTACGAACCGATTTTCCTCAATTTCAAATATTTAACATAGAAGACATCAAGGTTGTGATGACGCATATTGGAGGTTATCCTAACTCATATGCGCCAGGAATCAAGCAGCTGCTTTTGGAAGAGAAACCGGATATTTTTATCAGCGGACATTCTCACATTCTTAAAGTCATGCGCGACCAGCAATTAGGTTTGCTACACATAAACCCAGGCGCTGCTGGTTTGAAAGGTTTTCATAAAAAAGTCACGATGCTGAGATTTCAAATAGACGGCAAAGAAATAAGTAAAATGGAAATTTACGAAGCCGATAAATACTAACAAAAAAAGCTGCGATTTTTCTCGCAGCTTTTCTTTTATCAATTAAAGTCTTAACGCAAACGGTCGATCGACTTAATCAATTCGATATCTTTTTTAATCCAGCGCATCGCCAAGATTGACAACACCATATTAATTAATGGTATGTACGTTCCAAAGGCATAAGTTACAGTCTCTGCCGATAATATTTCTTGAACATTATCAACGTAGAACAAGAATATCAATCCGCAGAAAAGAGCGTTCAAAAACACATTTAACGAAGACAACTTCAACTGAAGCTCTCTCTTCTTATACAAGAATATTGTCACGAAAGGCACTACCAGCATCAATATTGCTAATATCAAAAGTAACAATGCATTAGCATGATCACCGGCTCCAAATATTGAAAGACTTACGACTTCATTTCCAAAATTAAATGATGCCACTGGAACAAAAAATAAAATGCCTGCTAAAACTGCCGACACAAAAAGGAATACTGTTTGAATTCGTTGTATCATAATATTAAATTTAATTATTTTTCTGCAAATATAACGATAAGATTCTAACGAATTTATTTTTGAAAAAAATAATTAAATCGCTGTGATTTTTCAATATTTTATATTATCTTTGCAGGACGTTTGAACAAACATCTATTGTTATTGTTATTAAAGGTGAGGTAATTCCATCTCACCGTATTTCAAAATAAAATTCTATGTACGACATTTACAAACTAAACGAAAAATCGTTAGTTGAACTAAAAGAAATTGCACGTAAATTAGGTATTGAAAACATCAATATTTCTAAGGAAGAACTCGTTTACAGCATCATTGATCAGCAAGCTGTTCATCCTGACATTATTAAAGAATCAAAAAATAATGAAAATCAGACCGTTGCTCAAGAAAAACCTAAAAGAGGAAGAAAAGTAGCGACATCAAGACCTGACAAAAAGGAAAATGCTGAAATTCTTGCTGAAAACAAGGCAAATACAACGACTAACAAAACTGAAACTACTGATAATCAAGATAACGTAGCAACAGGAGAAGCAAAACCAAAACGTGAAAAACGTCCAAGAATAGGCAAAAGAACTGACGTTATCAAGACTACTTTCAATAATAATGACGAACAAGATAAAGTTCAACATGTTTCTTACGGAAAGCCTGAGAACACAGAGGCTAAAGGAACTAACAACGTCCCTAGTGAAACCATAACAAACGAAGAGCACGTTTCTGTAGTTGAAGAAAAGTCTGAAGTCTACGAAACCAAGAGAAAAAAGACCAATAAAGTCAACAAAAAGAAAGATTCCAATAAAAACAATGAAGAATCTGTTACTAACGACGCTATTGTAGCAACAGAAGAGACCGCTACAAATGTTATTGAAATAACAGAAACTGTAGACGTTACAGAATTTGTGGTCAGCAAAAACGATAAAGAAGAAAAAGCAGAGATAGAGAAAATCAATCGTCAAAAAAGAGAAGAAGCGATTTCTGAATTTGACGCTGTCGTCAATGCAGAAGGCGTTTTGGAAATAATGCCTGACGGATACGGATTCCTCCGCTCTTCTGATTACAACTATCTCAACTCACCTGATGATGTTTACGTTTCTCAATCACAGATAAAATTATTCGGACTTAAGACTGGCGACAGCATACAAGGCGTAATTCGTCCTCCTAAGTCTGGAGAAAAATACTTCCCACTCATCAAGGTTAACAAAATCAATGGATTGACTCCAGAACAAGTAAGAGACCGTATCCCATTTGATTTTCTTACACCTTTATTCCCAACAGAAAAATTCAACCTCACTGGTCATAAAGGAAGTTCTGTTTCAACAAGAATCATGGACCTCTTCGCCCCTATTGGAAAAGGTCAGCGTGGTTTGATCGTGGCTCAGCCAAAAACTGGTAAGACTGTATTACTCAAGGAAGTCGCAAATGCTATTGCTGCTAATCACCCTGAAGTTTACCTTATCATATTATTGATTGACGAACGTCCAGAAGAAGTCACTGATATGGCACGCAGCGTTAACGCAGAAGTCATTTCTTCAACATTCGATGAACCTGCAGAAAAACACGTCAAGATTGCTAATATCGTTTTGGAAAAAGCAAAACGTCTCACAGAATGCGGTCATGATGTTGTCATCCTCCTCGACTCTATCACACGTTTAGCTCGCGCATTCAACACAGTATCACCAGCTTCTGGTAAGGTTCTCTCTGGCGGCGTTGAAGCTAACGCACTTCAAAAACCAAAACGTTTCTTCGGTGCAGCCCGTAACATAGAAAACGGAGGTTCTCTCACAATCCTTGCTACTGCATTGATTGACACAGGTTCTAAGATGGACGAAGTCATCTTCGAAGAATTCAAAGGAACTGGTAATATGGAACTCCAACTCGACCGTCGTCTTTCAAACAAACGCATCTACCCTGCTATCGACATCGTCGCTTCTGGTACACGCCGCGACGATTTGCTGGTTGACGAACGCACACTCGCAAGAATATGGGCTTTGAGAAACCACTTCGCCGATATGACTCCTGTAGAAGCTATGGAATTCCTTAAAGACAGAATATCAAAGACTTATTCAAACGAAGAGTTCTTAGCAACGATTGATAAATAAGTCTATAAGACTATAAGTAAAAAAAGACAGCTTAAGCTGTCTTTTTTTTATAACTGTTAATTGTAAATTGTCAATTGTAAATTGCCACCAAATCTTCTTTAGTCAAACCATTGAAATCGCCCGAACTCATAAAACCGCCAACGACATTCTCTTTTGGAAGACTTTCAATAACACTCATCAATTCTGCTTTAGAATGAACGACTTGTATATCTTTTCTAGCAAAACCTTCAACAATACGTTCATCGCCCATCAGTTCCAACTTTTTGATTGCCACTGCATGAGGATCGTAGAAAACAATAGCCTTATCGCAGTTATCCAAACAATGTTTATAATGATCAATAAACACCTCGCTGAGACTGCTATAAGTATGCAACTCAAAAACGACAAGCAAATATCGCTCTGAATATTGTTCTCGTAAAGCCTTCACTGTCGCGAGCACTTTTGAAGGTGCATGAGCGAAATCACGGAAGACCAAATTGTTCTTTTCCTTATTTTCAAACATAAGTTCAAGACGTCGTGATGCTCCTTTAAAAGTAGAAATCGCTTCATAAAACACATTGTCGCTTATGCCCAATTGCTTGCAGACATTATATGCAGCATTGATATTCTTCATATTATGCTCTCCAAAAATCTGCACCTTAATTTTCTTGTCACCAAAAATCAGATATGTACTTTCGTCATCACTTTGATATTGATGTACGCCATAACCATAAGTCGGGACTTTTGCATTATCAGCGATTTTCTTCGCTTCAACATCGTTTATATCAAATATAAGACAACCGCCATTTTCTATTGTGTCGACATAAATTCTAAATTGTTCGAGATATGAATCAAAGGTTGGGAAAACATTGACATGATCCCATCCTATTCCGCTGATGACTGCGATATGTGGATGATATTTATGGAATTTAGGAACTCTGTCGATTGGAGAAGTGAGATATTCATCGCCTTCTATCACCATATATTTCGCCGATTCGCTGAGACGTACCATCACATCGAAACCTTCAAGTTGTGCACCGACCATAAAGTCAGTCTCAATACCGGCATGTTTCATAACGTGCAGTATCATTGAAGTTATTGTCGTTTTGCCATGACTTCCGCCAATAACTATGCGAGTCTTGTCTTTACTTTGTTCGTAAAGATATTCAGGATAAGAATACACTTTAAGTCCGAGTTCCTGAGCGCGGATAAGTTCTGGATTGTCGATGCGGGCGTGCATACCGAGGATAACAGATTCATAGGTCTCGTCTAATATTTCCGGATGCCAACCAATTTGCTCTGGCAAGATACCCTCGTTTTTCAAACGAGTTTTTGAAGGTTCAAAAATCTCATCGTCAGAGCCTGTCACTTCGTAACCTTTTCTATGTAAAGCGATAGCGAGGTTATGCATCGC
>JAZOSA010000018.1:0-4055 GCA_045656905.1 Bacteroidales bacterium | reverse complement strand
CGATCTACTGTTCTTCGATCAAGCAGCGAGAGCGTAAGTATTTTCGCCAATTAATTTTTTGCAGTCAAGATTTATGAGCGTCACTGCGAGGCTCAGCATGCTTACATGACCATTCTACAAGCTGTCAAAACCGGTCAACCCCATATTTCAATGAACAATGAACAATTCAATTGGAGGTGCAAAGATACACTTTTTAATTTACAATTGACAATGTATAATTAACAATTATTTGCTTTTGTTGTTTTTAGGATACTTGTGATAATTTTTATCAGTTCCTTGTTCTTTGTGTAAAGAATGTTGAATTGATTTTTGTCAATGAAATTGCTTTCAAATAATAATTCTAACCAATATTCTGTTTCGCCAGACTCTTTTAGAGATATTGAAAGTTTTGCTATAAAATCAGCTTTTGACTGAGCTAATGATGCTTCTTTTGCATTTGCTCCAACGCTTGTTCCAGAACGAAGAATTTGCTTTGAGATGATAAATTCTTTCTTCTCTTGACTTAGAAATCTGTATAAATCAATAATACACAAAGCAAATTCCTTGCTCTTAATTAAAACAGCACTACTATTAGATTTCATGATTATGGTTTTTAGTAAATTTGGTTAAATGAATTTCTATTTAATGATTCCCTCTTAATTGTAAATTGTTAACTAAATTGTTAATTGTAAATTACAAACTTCCTCACATCGTCTCCATCAATCTTATTCCCGCATAAAATCACAAGTCTCTCTATGACATTATGAAGCTCGCGGATGTTCCCGGTCCAACGATATTTCTGCAGTTCTTCTATCGCGTCCTGCGTGAATGTAGGCGTTGCCTTGCCCATTTCATTAGAAATGTTTTCAACGAAATAACTTACCAACTCTGGAATGTCGTCAAGTCTTTCTCGTAACGGTGGGACGTTGATTATAATGACGCTTAATCTGTGATAAAGGTCTTCTCTGAAGTTGCCTTTCTGTATCTCTTCCTTGAGGTTCTTGTTTGTCGCTGCTATGATTCTAACGTTGACATTTATCTCGCTTTCACCTCCAACGCGTGTTATCTTGTTCTCCTGCAGTGCTCTCAATACCTTGGCTTGTGCTGGCAGACTCATGTCGCCGATTTCGTCAAGGAATAATGTGCCGTTGTTGGCGAGTTCGAAGTCGCCTTTCTTCATCTTTATCGCTGATGTGAACGAGCCTTTCTCATGACCGAAGAGCTGGCTTTCAATCAATTCAGATGGTATCGCGGCGCAGTTGACTTCAATGAAAGGTGCGTAGGAACGGTTGCTTAACTCGTGAAGCTGTCTTGCTACGAGTTCTTTGCCTGTGCCGTTTTCTCCTTCGATGAGCACACGTGCGGTGGTAGGAGCGACCTTCTCAATCATGTCGTGAATCTCCATCATAGGCTTGGATTTGCCAATCATCTGATGCTTGCGGTTGACAGCTTTCTTGAGCACTTTCGTCTCCGTCATCAGTTGCGACTTGTCCAAAGCATTACGTAATGTGATGAGCAGACGGTTCAACTCTGGCGGTTTGGCGATATAGTCGAAGGCTCCTTTTTTTATTGCTTCAACGGCAGTGTCGATAGTGCCGTGGCCGGAAATCATGATGATAGGAGCGTCGCTGATTTTCTTCGCTTCTTCAAGAAATTCAATGCCGTCCATCTGCGGCATCTTGATGTCGCACAAAATAGCGTCGTATTCGTTTTCCTTGACCAAAGGAAGTGCGTCGACAGCCGAAGCGGCGTCATCGACTTGATATTGCTCGTGCTCTAAAATCTCGCGTAAGATGCGACGAATAGCAGCTTCGTCGTCAATCACTAAAATCTTTGCCATAATTATTTCGTTGGGAAAAGACGTATTTTCTTTAATCTATAACTGATTACAGCTTTGTGTTTTACAAGTAAATCGCCACCGAGAACGCCGTCGATAGGAGGAAGGTTTATCATCGCGTATGAATCGTTGACATTGGATAAATCCATCGCTACGGCTTGATAATCTGTAATCTTCAACTCGCCGAAACTTAGTTCTTCGATGTCGAATATGAAACTAGAAATGTCGGTTCCTCCGATGCCAGCGGATATGCCTTCTTTCTCGGCGAACTTAGGATCGTTAATGTAGTTTAATATTTTATCCTTGTCGAAGACAGTCCTTGAAGCGCCGGTGTCAACGACAAAACGCGCAGTCTTGCCGTTGATGCGACCCTCAGCTATGAGATGAAATCCGTCACCTTCGATGCTTATAATATTAATAGGTAGTTCTATGTAGCGCTGCATACGATTGTTGTCTAATGACTAAAGGCAAAAGGCAAAAGGTTGTGGATAAAGTCTGTTGCCCGTTGTCTGTAGTCTGTTGTCTTTTAAAAGTTCGGTTTCAATGCGTATTTGTGATAGAACTCTTCGATTATCGCGACTGCTTCTTCAACAGTGTCGACGATGTGGAAAATCTTGAAGTCGCCTTCGCTCACCATTCCATCTTTAAGCAATGAGTTCAAGAACCAGTCGTTGAGAGGTTCCCAGAATTCTTTGCCGACCATGATGATAGGGAAGGAGATGAGTTTGTTGGTCTGTATCAAAGTGATGGCTTCAGAAAGTTCATCGAGTGTACCGAAACCGCCAGGGAATGCAATATAACCTTGAGCGTAGCGCATGAACATAGTCTTTCTTACGTAGAAATAGTCAAAGTTGATGCTCTTGTCTTGGTCGATGAAAGGATTTGGTTTCTGTTCGTGAGGAAGCACGATGTTGAGACCGACGCTTTTTCCGCCGCCGAAGTGCGCTCCTTTATTGCCGGCTTCCATGATGCCAGGACCGCCGCCAGTGATGATGCCGAAACCTTTCTTGACTAAAAGATAAGCGGTTTCTTCGGCCATCTTGTAATATTTGTTGTCAGGTTTCGTACGTGCTGAACCGAAGATTGCAACGCAAGGTCCTATCTTAGAAAGAGTTTCGTAACCTGTTACAAATTCTGACATTATTTTAAAGACAGACCATGAGTCTTGTGACTTGATTTCTGTCCAATTCTTTTCTTCAAAAGCTTCTCTAATTTTTGATTCGTCTATTGTCATATCATTCAATTTTAATTAACTCACCAAAGGTAATGTTTTTTTATGTTTTTATGAAGAAAAAAAATTAAATTTGCTAAAAATTATTGTCAACAGACAACGGACAACAGTCAACAGTATTTGAGTTTGTTATGTGCTAGTCATAGGAGGTGTTTTGCTTCTACGAACTCAGTAATCATCTAGTGGACAAAGTCTGTTGTCCGTAGTCTGTTGTCCGTTGACTTAAAACTATGAAAAAAGAAACTGATGCAATGGGTAAGGCGATTGCCGATTTTCACAAAGGTCGTCGCGATGGTAAATTGACTGTTTTGTCTCCGATGTTTGATGATGATGAGATTCCGTTGGAGACCTTGTTCCGTACTTTCAGATATATGCCTAAACTTGAGCAGAAGGCGTTGAAATTGGCGAAAGGCAAGACTCTCGATGTGGGCGCTGGATCTGGCTGTCATTCGCTTTGGCTTCAGGAAAAAGGCGTCGACGTTACTGCAATCGACATCTCTCCTTATTCCGTCGAGACGATGAAGGAAAGAGGTTTGAAGAATGTAATAGAACAGGATTTCTTTACTTTGGAAGAGAAATACGATACGATATTGATGCTGATGAACGGAATCGGCATCGTCGGCACTATTGATAAGCTTCCGGAATTTTTTAAGCATATAGATAAGGTGTTGGCAGAAGGCGGACAACTTCTATGCGACTCATCGGACCTTTGTTATCTCTACGAAGACGAAGACGGAATAATTGAATTGCCTAATGATGGAAAATATTACGGCGAACTAGAATACACTATGTGCTACGACGATGTGAGAGGCGACTCATTTCCTTGGCTTTATATCGACGCCAATACTTTGAGAAATCATGCCGAACTTCACGGATTTAAAATGGAAATCGTCAGAAGAGGCGAACATTACGACTACCTCGCGAGAATTACTAGAAAGAACTAAGGCTTTTGAACTAAGAGCCAAGAACTAAGAGCCAAGAACTAAGAACCAAAAACCAAAAACTATA
>JAZOSA010000017.1:0-17504 GCA_045656905.1 Bacteroidales bacterium | reverse complement strand
GACCGACTTCTATCCAAACGGCGACTTCGCTGAGTCAATGCTTAACTCTTCATTCGACTGGAACGGCGCCCGCGAGCCTTATATCCTCGCAACAGAAAACGACGTCCTCAACGGCATCGGCATGTTATTCATGAAACTGTTGACAAACCGTCCACAGATGTTCGCCGACGCTCGTACTTACTGGAGCCCTGAAGCTGTGAAAGGCGCAACAGGCTACGAGCTCGAAGGCGTTGCTCAACAATCAGGCGGTATCATTCACCTTATTAATTCAGGCGCTTGCTGCGTCGACGCTTCTGGCGTTTGTAAAGACGAAAACGGCAATAACGTAATGAAACAATGGTGGGATGTAACAGAAGCTGACCAAGACGCAATGATGAACGCCACAGAATGGTGCTCTGCTGACTACGGTTATTTCCGTGGTGGCGGCTACTCATCACGCTTTGAGACAAAAGCTGAAATGCCTGTCACAATGATTCGTCTCAACCTCGTCAAAGGTCTCGGACCTTGCATCCAAATTGCAGAAGGCTGGACTGTCAACCTCCCAGAAAAAGTTTCTGACACATTATGGAAACGTACTGACTATACATGGCCTTGCACATGGTTCGCACCTCGCACAACAGGTAAAGGCGCATTCACAACAGCTTACGAAGTGATGAACAACTGGGGCGCAAACCACGGTGCTATCAGCTACGGTCACATCGGCGCCGACCTCATCACATTATGTTCAATGTTACGCATTCCTGTTTCAATGCACAACGTGCCAGAAGAAAAAATCTTCCGTCCTTCAGTATGGAACGCATTCGGCATGGATAAAGAAGGTCAAGACTTCAGAGCTTGCGCTAACTTCGGACCAATGTATAAATAATTAGTGTAAAGTTCATAGTTAATAGTTAATAGTAGTTTTATAGTTTAACTTAAAAACTATTAACCTATCAACTGACTATGAACTTTAAACTTTAAACTTTACAAAAATGAGTATCATAGACGAAAAACATTATACAGAATTCTTGAAACAGGCTCATCGTTATGGTGATTCAAAGTTGACTTTATGCAGCAGCGGTAATCTCTCATGGCGCATCGATGATAACCTCGCTCTCGTTTCAGGAACAGGATCATGGGTTCCTACTTTAAAAGAAGAAAATATTTCTCTCTGCAATATCGAGACTGGCGAATTTCTCAATGGAGTGAAGCCTTCAATGGAAAGCACATTCCACCTCGGAATCATGCGTCAACGCCCTGAAGTCAATGTGGTGTTCCATTTCCAATCGGAATACGCCACAGCGATAGCTTGCATGAAAGAAAAACCAACAAACTTCAACGTCACTGCTGAGATACCAATCCACGTTGGAAGAGAGATTCCTGTGATTCCTTATTACAGACCAGGTTCTCCAGAATTAGCAAAGGCAGTTCTTGAAGCGATGAAAGACCATAACTCCTGTCTCATGACAAACCACGGTCAGGTGGTATGCGGCAAGAGTTTCGACGAGGTCTTTGAACGCGCTACATTCTTCGAGATGGCATGCAGAATAATTGTTCAGTCAGGTGGCAACTATTCAACCTTGACACAAGAAGAAATTGAAGATTTAGACGTTTACGTTTTAGGTAAGAAAAAATAATATGAAAAGATATTTAGCAGCAGACTTCGGTGCTGGCAGCGGTCGTGTCATCGTAGGAACCGTAGAGACGCAAAATTTTGCGTCTGTACAATTAGAAGAAATCCATCGTTTTGAAAATAATCAAAAGATGATTGATGGTCATCTCAGATGGGATTTCGATGCTCTTTTCAATGAACTTAAAATTGGTTTAAAGAAAGCCTTCGCCAAATACGGCGACGAGATTGAAAGCATCGGCATCGACACATGGGGCGTCGACTATGGACTTTTGGATAAAGACGGAAAATTGATTTCCACTCCAATATGTTATCGCGACGACAGAACCAAAGGAATGTTAGAACTAGCATTCCAGAAACTGCCAAAGGAAGAATTTTTCCAACATGCTGCTAATCAATTCATGGAGATAAACACTGCGTTTCAATTATTAAGCGCTACAGTAGAGACGTCACCATGTGGCGTCTCAATAAATGATAATTCCAATACGTCACCCTGTGGCGTCTCAGAATTTCAACGTGCCGAGAAATTGTTATTCATGCCAGATTTGTTCAACTATTTCCTCACAGGAAAATGTTATAACGAATTCACTATTGCATCGACATCACAGTTGATGAACTCGCTGACACATCAGTGGGACGATGTCATCTTTGAAAGATTAGGTTTGCCAAAACACTTGATGCAAGAAATCATTTATCCAGGCACTGTGATAGGACGACTTCGTGATGAGCTCGCCGAAGAAGTGGGCGGCAACCTCAATGTCGTCGCTGTCGGCTCGCACGACACCGCGAGCGCCGTCGCACCCATAAGCGATGCCAACGACGACTGGGCTTTCATCAGCTCCGGCACATGGTCGCTCATGGGAACACCGACAAAAGAACCTATCATCTCCCAAGAAGCCTTTGATGCTGATTTCACCAACGAAGGCATGACAGACGGAAGGATACGTTTCCTCAAAAACATCACCGGTCTCTGGCTCATACAACAACTCGTCAAAGAGTGGGAACAAGAAGGATACAAATGCGACTATTCTGAGTTGGTGAAAGAAGCCGAACTGTCAACATTATCTTCATCATTCAATGTCGACGACGCTCGTTTCATGAATCCAGAGAAGATGTCGGAAGCGATAATATCATATCTCAAAGAAAATCATGAAGATATTCCTGTCACAAAAGGCGACTTCATGAGATGTATCTGCACCTCTTTAGCCAAGAAATATGCTGAAGTCAAGACACAGATGGAACGCTGCACCAACAAGAAAATCAACAAGATTTACATCGTTGGCGGCGGTTCCAGAAATCAGCTGCTTAACAAACTCACCGCAGAACACACAGGCTGCGAGGTGATAAGAGGCGAAGTGGAAGCCACCGCGATGGGAAATATCAATGTGCAATTAACAATGTACAATTAACAATGTACAATTAAGCAATCTTGGTTCTTGGTTCAGAGTTCAAGGTTCTTAGTTTAAAGTAAAACATTATGACACAAAACTTACAATCGAGACTTGTTGAGAAGAAGTATCTCTTGACATTCATTTTGATAACATCATTATTTGCCTTATGGGGCTTCGCTAACGACATCACCAATCCTATGGTCGCTGCATTCCAGACGGTGATGGAGTTGTCTGCCGCAAAAGCATCGCTCGTACAATTCGCATTCTATGGCGGCTATGCCACAATGGCGATACCAGCAGCTCTCTTCGCGCGACGCTATAGTTACAAAAAAGGCATCTTGCTCGGACTCATACTTTACGCCATCGGCGCGTTTATGTTTATCCCGGCCGCTAACCGTCAGGAGTTCAGTTTCTTCTGCGTGTCGTTGTACGTCCTCACTTTCGGTCTCGCTTTCCTTGAAACAACAGCAAATCCTTATATCTTATCTTTAGGCAGCAAAGAGACTTCGACTCGCCGCCTCAACCTGGCTCAGGCATTCAACCCAATCGGTTCCTTGATGGGTATGTTCGTGGCTTCTCGCATCGTGCTCGCTAAACTTGAATCGGATACTGCAGCAGTGCGCGAAGTGGGTTTCTCTAACCTCGACGAAATGACAAAACTCGCAATACGCGAACACGACCTCGATATCATCCGTAATCCTTATGTCGCTCTCGGTTGCGTGGTTATTTTTGTCTTTATCATCATTGCATTATTGGTTAAAGATGAAAGTAGGGACGCGATTAATCGCGTCCGTACAGATAACAAAGGCGTATTGAAACGTCTTTTCTCTAATAAGGTATATCGTGAAGGCGTCATCACTCAGCTGTTCTATGTCGCTGCTCAAATCATGACATGGACTTTCATCATTCAATATGCCGACCGTCTTGGCATCGACAAGGCCACAGCGCAACTTTATAATATCATCGCGATGGGAATGTTCCTCTGCGGCCGTTTCATCAGTACCTTCTTGATGAAATATGTCAACTCTCGTAAACTTCTTATGTTCTTCGCTATCGGCGCAATGCTCGCTTCAGCAGGAACAATATTGATTGACGGCGTTATGGGACTTTACTGCTTAATGGCTATTTCAGTCTTCATGTCGCTCATGTTCCCAACTATTTATGGCATCGCCTTGGAAAATGTCAGCATAGAAGACAGTTCATTAGGTGCAGCATTTTTGGTTATGGCAATCGTCGGCGGCGCGTTGATGCCACCGCTTCAAGGCATGATCATTGACCTTGGAACAGTGGGAAGCCTCCCTCCAGTCACCTTCTCCTTCATACTTCCATTCATCTGCTTCGTAGTGATATTCATTTACGGATTGAGAACTTCTAGATAAAGTGTAGAGTTGAGAGTGTAGAGTTTATGGGGAATTGAAAGTTGAAAGTCAGCGGTCAGTGTCTGTGTTCAGAGTTCAAAAGTCAATAGCTTCGCTGGAACGCCCAAAATAAAAAAGACATCGTCAAAAAAATGGCGATGTCTTTTTGTTTGGATGAATATTGAATTAGAATATGTCGAGAATATCATCAAGGTATTCTTCTATATCATCTACATCAAGTATTTCTTCTTCAAGTACTTCACCTTTCTTGTCGATGACCAAAAATTTAAAGTCTTTGATAACGTAAGCCTCGCCGTCGATGAAACCTTCTGCGTAGTCGTATTCAAATGGGAGAACTTCTTCACCTTTTGTGTTGATGAAACCGCATTTTGCTTTTAAGCTGTTGCCTTTAGCAACTGGCATAAGACCTTCTGAGAATGTTTCTTCAAGGAATTCCATGTCTTTTCCAGGAATGAATGCCACTTCACCTTTCTTGTCGATGAGGAATTCTTTATCGTTTTTGCCTACGATAGCAACGCCGTCGCTGAAAGGATAAGTGTAGTCATAAGTTGGAGCGATGACGACTTCACCTTTTGTATTGATGTAACCCCATACGTCTTTGTCGTCGTTGTCAATGTTTACAGCTGCCAATCCATCGCTGAAAGATTTCATTCTAGTGTAAGTCTTGAAGTCAACAACAATCTCACCTTTTTTGTTGATGAAAGCATGGTCGTCAACCCATGAATCCTTTGCATCCTTTTTAACCAAAGCGAGTCCATCGCTGAAACCCTCGGCATCTTTGTATTGAGGTTCAATTGCTACCTTGCCAGTTTTGTCAAGGAAACCATACCAATAATTGTAGTCTTCGTCTTTTGTGTAGAATAAGAACATTCCATCAGAGCAATCGTAGATACGTTCGTGTGTGCAAGGAATGATTTCTTTTCCTTTCATGTTGATAACGCCATACTTGCCGTTACTTTTAACGATGCAAGTTCCTTCTGAGAAGAAGTCGTTTACATGGTCATAGGTGCTGATGACTTTAGCATAAGTCTTCTTTGATAATACTTCTTCAATAGCACCATTTTCATCGGCGCCGCATGAAGTCATGAATGTTGCTGCGAAGATTGCAACCAAGATAAAGTAAAAATTTTTGCGCATAATGTTAATGTATTAAGTTAAACATGTCGCAAAAATATATATTAAATAAATCCAAAAAATTGTCTTTTCTTGTCTTTTTCAGACCTCATCTCAGCGTTTTAGCGTCTTTTCTTTTTGGGCGTTCCGGCTATCGCCGTCGGGCTTTCCGCTATATCTTTGCTCGCATCATTCCCGTCTCGCTCACTCAAAATATGGACTCGGCACTTCGACAGACTCAGTGACCTCGTTCCCGCCCCCGTTTCCCGTTCCGCTCGCAAAGGATGCCGCTCCAATCCCTAACGCATTGGCGGCGATTAAAAATTGAAAGTTGAAATTTGAAAACTGAAATCTGTCTCTGCGTTACTTTGCGTCTTTGCGCGAGTTAAGACGCCACAGGGGTGACGTTTTTTGAGACGCTGTGATGTTTTTTGAGACGCCACAGGGGTGACGTCTCTACTCTTAATTAATTGTGTTCGCAACAATTTCCGCGATGTCTCTCACCTTGACCGGAGCTAATCTCGCAAAGGTCTTCAGACATAAAGGACAGGCGGTCACGATTTCGTCGGGTGTGTTATGCATCAAATCTTTAATAGAATTCTTCGTGATTTCATCCCGCTCTTCTAATGTCATGGTCAGACTGCCAATGCTTCCTCCGCAACAGACTGCCATGTCTTTGTCGGATTTGCCCGGTGTCAACAAACCAATATTATCGATGATGTTGCGTGGTTCGTCGTAAACGCCAAAGGCGCGTCCTAACTCGCAAGGGTCGTGATAGACATAACGCTTGTCGTTTCTGTCGATGTCTAACTTATCGTTTTCAATCAACTCGTTGATGTATTGAGTGTGATGTAAAACCTCAATGCCTTCAAGTTGATATTCTTCTTTGAAAACCCTATAGCAGATAGGGCAGGAAAGGACTAGTCTCTTCGCTCCAGAGTTCTTTATCAATTCGGTGTTTTTATCTATCAATGCTTTGGCTTCATTAACCTTGCCTGTGAGCATCATTGGACGTCCGCAGCAGATGCTTCCTTCTGCATCGAGGAATTCGTAATTCTCTTTCGCAATCTCGAAAATCTTCTTCATCGAACGTGTGATGGTCGGAGTGAGATGCGACATGCAACCGGCGAAGTAGAGAGTTGTTGAGTTGCTGAGTTGCTGAGTTGCTGAGAACTTTATCTTGTTGTCCGTTGTCTGTTGACTTTTTAAATACTCAAAATCCGACTTAATCTTGTAATATGTCTTGTTTCGTTGAGCTGTCTTTATGTTTAACGATTCGATTCCTAAAGGACAAACCTCGATGCATTTTCCGCACATCAGACATTTCTCAGTCATGGCTTTGACGTCTCTTCTTCTTTTTCCTTTTCTGATGTTACGGATGAAATAAACTGCAGTGTTTTTGTAGTTGTCTTTCACCTCGCTCATAGGGCAGACGTCGATGCAGAGTCCGCAGCTCGGACATGAATATATCTCTGCTAAAGCGTATCCTTTGCGAGGTTCCGTCGTCTTCAATCCTGCGTTGCGAAGCAATATCAAAAGTGCCTCCGCTGGTATGTGCATATATCGTGAGAAAGGCAACAAGGTCATGAAGATGGCTAAGTCGATGGAATATAACCACCAGAAAACCATGCTTAATGTCTCGTTATAATTGCCTCCGAACACTAATTCAAATCCGAGGTATTTTGTCAGGAACGAACCACCAGCGATGTTGGCCATCGATGATTCTGCCAAGAAACGTAATGGGAAAATAGTCC
This sequence comes from Bacteroidales bacterium, assembly GCA_045656905.1. GTDB lineage: Bacteria > Bacteroidota > Bacteroidia > Bacteroidales > F082 > Limimorpha. The sequence goes on along the minus strand of JAZOSA010000017.1, from coordinate 10,258 downwards.
ATAACGACAATCTTACCAAGTCTTCTTTGATGCCGAATTTGGTGACTCGCTTCAATCCTACTTTTCTCGGTTTTTTCTTCTTGACAGCAGCGATGAAGATGCCGCTTATTATCATCAATAAGAAGAAATCCATCAAGAAACTGAATATCTGCGCTTTGAGACTTAGGTCTTCAATTGTGAAGTAACGGAAGAAAATAGGGAGGTATAAGTTCGACATCAATTTTGGCATGAATGGCACTTCCAATCCTCTCAATGGTGAAAATGCGACGCTTTCAAAATGCCCGACGATGATAATCATAAACCATCCTAATGCGATGGACATGTGCATATAACCGAGGAGCGGCTTGCGTTTCCATATCTTTGTGTGAAGTAGGCAGTCGTTGACGAGGTCTCTGAAGTTTTTCAATGCCGACTTAGGATAGATGAGCGAACGTAAGAACTTGCGTCGGTCTTCCTTAGGTAATTGAAAAACAATGCGTATCATGCCGATGAGACAATATAAAAGCACGAATGTCATGCTTATAACGAAAGGCAATACAAATGGGTCAAACAGTGGTCTCATATATTTTGCTCGTTATAAATTCTTGTTATTGAAAGTAATATGTTTCTTGTGTTGATGCCGCGGCTGCATACTAACATACATTTTCCGCACATCATGCATTTCTTGACTTTCTCGACGGCTTCTTTTTCCTTGCCGCGTTGCAACATCAAGATTATCTGTCGGAAACTGACGTCGGTGAATTTGCCTGCTGTGCAAGTCGCGGTGCATAATCCGCAAGCCATGCAAGTCTTGACATCAGGATTCAAGGCTTCTAATTTGTTAAATAATTTTAAGTCAACATCATCCATCTTGATGTGCGAACTTTTTGATATGCTGAAACCGAAATCGATCATAATTTTGAACTAAGAACTAAGAACCAAGAACTAAGAACCAAGAACCTTAAACCAGAGGTCTGTTGTCTGTAGTCTGTTGTCCGTTGGCTTTTAAATAATTAAACACTTCCACTGCTGCTGAGCGTGCTTCTGCCAATGTCTCTGGCAATGTCTTTGGCGAAGTGCATGCTCCTGCCACGAAGACGCCTCTTTCTTTTGTGAGGTTCAATCCAGTGAAGATGTCTCGACTTTCGATAAATCCGTCGCTGTTGCTCTTGATGTTGAGCATGTTCTGTATTCTTTCAACGCCTTCAGCTTTTTCCATGCCGCACATCAATACCAACAAATCGAGAGTCATCTTCATAGGTGTGCCGAGCAATGTGTCTTCGGCTTTGATGACGAGTTTGCCGTCAATGTTTTCTGAAACCTCACAGACGCGACCTCTCACACATTTGATGTCGAAGTCTTTCTGTGCCTTGAGATAAAGGTCTTCGTAGCCTTTGCCGAACATACGTAAGTCCATATAAAAACAATAGACGTCGGCATCTGGGAATTCTTCTTTTATCTCGCAGGCTTGTTTCAAAGCTGTGGCGCAACAGACTTTAGAACAATAAGTGTTGTTGACTTTCACGTCTCTCGAACCGACGCAATGCACAAAACCGATGCGTTTTGGTTCGTCGATGCGTTCGTCCTGATGTGTCTTGAAATATTTTTCTAACTCAGCATTGGTGATAACATTATTGTAAATGCCATAGCCGTATTCTTGTTTCTTCTCTGCCTTGAAAAGGTCGAAACCTGTGCAGACGACGATGGCAGATATGTCGTAAGTCTTGTTGTTAGAAAGCGTTACGTGGAATATGTCGCCTTCTTTTTCTATATTATTGATACGAGAATTTAACTTAATCTCGATGTCTTTTACTTGTTCTTTTAATCTTTCGAGAAGATCTTCGGCATTGTCGCTTGATGGGAAAAGTCTATCCCATTGTGCAAGATGTCCGCCTATCTTGTCGCTTCTTTCTATGATGATAGGAGTAAGTCCGAGACTTTTCAGCTGATGAGCTGTCTCTAATCCTGCAGGACCTGCGCCGATGATGAGTATCTTGTGTTCTTTCATGGTTTTATATGTCAACAGACGACGGACAACGGACAACAGTCTGTGTCAGTGTCAACAGTCAATGTTTAAATTAATTTTATGTTAATAGGATTTATCGGTGTTCCAAGTTCTTTGTTGTTGATACCTTTATATTTAGCTTTAGGGTCGTATTCGATTCCCATCTTTTCCAATAAAGGTTCTATCGCCACTTGGTGCATCTGTAATCCTAAGTCCCAAGGGTTGTATCCCATGACGAGACCTGCGACTTCTTCGTATGTGAGGGCAGGTATTCCGTAACCATTTTTGCCGTATGTCTTGCCAGTCTGTTCCGCGATGACGTATTGCCAGCGGTCGAGGAAGTAAGGGCAACCTGGACAGTTGGTGATTATCAAGTCGGGTTCGTAAGGTTCCATCGACTCGAATTTCTTATATGTGTTGGATAATGAATAGCCGCGGTTGGCTTGTATGAAATATTGGCGGAATCCGAATCCGCAGCACTGACGGCGTTCTGGATAGTCGACGACTTCACCGCCCCATGCTTCTATCATTCCGACCAAGACGTGTGGATATTCCGCGCCGCCGAAACCTTTGGAAGGGAACATCTTGGAATAATGACAGCCGATGTGTTCCACTACTTTAAGAGGTTCTCCTGTCTTGACATTGACGAGTTTGAACTTGGCTTGTTTCGCAATCTCGTGACGGAATTTATAGATGATGTCGCTGGCGTGAGCGAGATATTTTGGTTTCGCGAATTCTTTCTTGCATGAGTCCCAAAGATATTGACGGATTTTGGCTTCCAATTCTGGAAACTCGTGCCATGTCTCTAAGGTCTCTGTGTAACAGCCGAATGAGGTGATGCAGGAGCAGACATAATTTTCGTAGCCGCTTTCGTGCATCAGCGCAAACTGACGAGCGATGATGGTCATGGCAGTCTCCTGTGGAATGCTGTCGCTGTGATATGCGATGCCGCCGCAGGTGGTGTGATAGGCACTCTCGTAAAAGTCTTTGCCTAGCTTATTTCTTGTTATATCTAAAAATGTTACTTCAGAACCAGGGAAGAATGACTGACGAATGCAGCTTCTTACATAAAAATAATGATCATCTGGAATGTCTTTCTGATAATCAGCCCAAATCTTTTGTTTGCCTTCAACTATCATGATTATCCGTTGTTTAGATGTTTTTCATTGTTGTTGACTGTATAAACTTTCTTGAAATATTCTTCGTCGCTGAGGTTTTCTTTTTCAGCTTGACGATGAGCGTCGTCGATGACTTTGTTCATCAGCTCTGTCGCGCCTGTCACGTCGAAGATGTTTTTCAGTTGGTCTAGGCTCTCTTGAGGAATCTTGCGCAGTCCGCCGGGACCGTCGCCGTCGAGGTTGGAACCCATTCTACGATGAAGGTCGTCGAGGTTTTCATTTATCCATTTTCCTACGGTGCCGAATTCCTTGTGCTCATCGTAACTGAAGTTGCGAGGATAAATGCAATATCCGTGATTTAAAATATTGCCGCATAAGTCTTTGACTAAAATATATTGCTGACGGCCTTTCTCCGATTCCATATAATATCCGGTCTGCATCGCGAGTTTGCGTAATGCCATGATGATGAGACCGGGAGCGTTGCCACGAGGACAGCGTGTGACGCACGACATACATTCGCCGCAGTACCAGATGGTGTCGCTTTTCAATAATGTTTCAAGTTCGTCTTCGTCCTTGCGCTGAACGATGTTGACGATATTTTTCGGATTATATTTATAAAACTCTGCTGCAGGACAAACCGCAGTACAAACTCCGCAGTTCATGCAGGCTTTCAAGCCTTCTTTGATGCGATAGTCTTCCTGCAACTTTTCAAATAGGTGTCCTTTATATAATGTGTCTGACGACATAGTTTCTGTTATTTCTTTATTAAGTAAAATAATATATAGTAAAAATGTTTACTATTTTTTCACGAACGCAAAAGTAATAAAAAAACAGAAATAATGAAATAATGTTTTAGAGAAATTTTATATGAACTAAGGCTATTGACCCCCCCCCGACGGCTTTGCCGGAACGCCCAAAAGCAATAAAAAAAGTGCAGTCTTAAAAAAACTACACTTTTTATTTTTGAACGAGTTTATTGGATGTTATTCCCAGACAAAAGTATATTCAGATACGATGTGCTCGCAATCTTCTTCATTATGTTTAACTATGGCCTTGTTGACGTAGCCGTCTTCATCAAACTCATATATAAATTTATTTGAGTATGTGTAAGTCGTATCATTTAGTGTATAAGTGTTAGTGTGAGTGTTAAATAGTTTTTGTGTCGCTAATCCAGCAAGTTCAGGATGAGCTACAAATAGATATTCTGAATTCTCTAGATATGGTATGATAGGATTGTATCCTTTAGTTGTATAGTTGTTTTCGTATGTGTATGTATTATTCTCAGTCATTTCTGAAGAATTACTATGTGATGTTATCAACTTATCGTCATTCCATTCTAATGAATGTGTACCCGAATAATTCTTATGCTCAATTAATCTGTCAGATGAATTATATTTGAAAGTGGAATCAAATGTTATAGCATTACCAACGATTCCAGATGCAAGACCGTTTTCAAGGAGTAATGTGCATTTTCCCTGTTCAAGACCATTCCTATCGAAAGTGATATCAATACTATTCTTGTTCCAAACGAATGAGTATTTAAATATAAAGGTTCCGATTTCCCCTAAATCGTATATATATGAATATTCACTCAAGTGACCTTGATCGTCATACTTTAAAATTTTTTCATCATTGATATAACGAATCTTTACTAATTTCTTTGTAGGTTCTTCTCCGTTATCTGGGTTACATGATACGAAACTTGCACCCATAATGATGGTCATCAAGAGCATCACAATAATTCTAAATTTTTTCATATGTTACTTATTTTGATGATTTATTTTTTGTGTCGTGTTATACGTCTCTACATTAATTTTCAAATTTCAGTTTTCAATTTTCAATTTCTCAACGACGGTGTCGCTATCAATCTTCATCATACATTTAAAATGTCTTTTCGGACATTCCTTAAATCCTAACTTGCTGCAAGGACGACATTTAACGTCTTTACATTCAACGATATGGCATTTCTCTTTTTCTTTTGGAAGATAAGGATACATTCCAAGTTCAGGGACGGTGTTGCCCCAGACTGAGACGATGTTTTTATGAAAGGCTGCTGCGATGTGCATCAAACCAGTGTCGTTTGTTAAAACTGACTTCGCCTTTTTCACAATAGATGCCGACTGCTCCAGATTTATCTTGCCAACCAAGCTGATAAGTTGCTGAGTTGCTGAGTTGCTGAGTTGTGGATAAAGTCTGTTGTCTGTTGTCTGTTGTCCGTTGACTGATAATAAAATTTCTTCTGCTCTCTCAACATCATCAGGACCGCCGAGTAGTATGACGGGTTCATTTAATTTCTGAATTATCTCAACGATTTTTACGGCAGGCAAAATCTTGGTTTTATATGTTCCGCCAATGACGAAAGCGTGATATCCTTTCTGGAAATTTTCTGGCAGTTCACTCAAAGGATAATCGTTTTTTTCTGAAATGAAAAAGTCAAGTCCTTGATAGTCATTCGTTACTCCTAGTTTCTCAACGGCTTTGAAATATCTGTCCACGATATGAATGTCGGGCATGAGATTGATTTTGAAAGTCGTGAGCAAGAACTTCTTGAAATTGAGTTTCGGGAATGAACTATGTGGTTTATGTAAAGCACGAGTGACTCTTATACTTCTTTTATTTTTTTGTAAATCAACGATATAATCGTAATTCTCGAGTCTTAGTTCTTCTATGTTTTTCTTTAAAGAATCATCGTATTCGTATACCTTATTAATATAAGGATTTGTCTTGTAAAGACTGCTGAATTTCTTTTTTGTCAAGACATGAGTCTCCACGTCGTCGATTTGATTTTTCAGACAACGAATTACGGGAGTCGTCAGCACGATGTCGCCTATTGAACTAAAACGAATTACGAGGATTTTCATATTTTAACTAAGAACTAAAGCTGTTGAACTAAGAACTTTTATACGTGTCAATGTGTTTATATTTTAGGTTACATTGATGCGTCTATACCAATTTTAATTATGAATTATGCATTATGCATTATGCATTATGAATTGATTTAAGTTTTTCGTCTCTAAAAATCAACTCTACTGTTTCTTCATAAACATCTAAATTGTTTATTTTCTTCACCTTACGCCAAATATTCTGTGGGTCTTCAAATGAATTCATCAAGTAAGACCAGAGTTCTTTCATGCAGCCAATTATCTTCGGACTTCCGCCAGCGTGACGCAGTCTTTCAAGATAAAGCGACACTATGAAATGATGCAGTTTCTTTCTTCTTTCGTCGTCGTCGAATGTCTTTCCTTTTATTTCGTCGGCGAGGAACGGATTGGTTAACAAGCCTCTGCCGAGCATAAACATCGACACTGAAGGTAATTTCTCGCTGATGCGTTTGAAGTCGTCGACCGAGAAAATATCGCCGTTATACACCAAAGGTCGTTTGATGAGCGGAGCTATCTCAGCAAATCTGTCTACGTCGGCATTTCCAGTGTAAAGTTGCTTTCCGATTCTTGGGTGAATGATGATTTCGCTGAAAGGATAAGTGTTGAAGCTGTCTATAAGTTCGTCTATTTCAGTGTCTTTGAAATAACCGAGGCGGCATTTCAGACTGAATTTTATATCAATATTATTAAAAACTTTATCAAAAATCTCTCTTACTTTCTGAGGTTCTGCCATGAGACCGCAGCCTCTTGTCTTGTTGGCGACTCTTGGGAACGGGCAGCCCATATTAAGGTTGATTTCCTTATAACCCATCATTTGGCACTGGTTGGCGAAGCGTATTATCTCGTCGGCGTCGTTGCCAAGTATCTGTGGTGTTAAAGTGTTGACGTCGTTGAAGTTGATGTCAATTTCTTCACCTCTGAGACTTCTGCTGTTATCTTTGTGGATTCCAGTGAAAAAAGGAGTGTAGAACTTGTCGATTCCACTGAAATATTCCTTGAAAAGGTTGCGATATACCGCGTCGGTGATGCCTTGAAACGGCGCTAAACTTAAGGTTATCATTTCTTTTTTATTGATATTACAATAGTGAAACATAAGACGAGGGCTGCTATGAAAGAAGCGGCTCTGTAGATATAATCGCCGTGACGCGAATAGAATGTCATTTCGTCGTTGACATTCAAGGTGTTGCGTAAACCGATAGGTTCCCAATAATTGCTGCTTTCAACCACGTCGCCTCTTTGGTTGATGAATCCCGAGACGCCAGTGTTGGCTGAGCGCGCCACGCTACGTCGGTTCTCGATGGCGCGAAGCTTCGACATCTCGAAGTGTTGCCTGTGACCAGGAGTGTCGCCCCACCAGCCATCGTTGGTGATGACAAATATCATATTCGCTCCATTCCTCACAAAATCAGTGACATAACTGCCAAAGACTGACTCATAACAAATCAATGGAGCGACTTTATATTTCCCGTAATCAAATACTGTCACCTTGTCTTCTGACTTCAATGTTCCTACTGTTCCGCCTAAGTTGATGGCGAGATTTTTAATAGGTCGCAAGAACCACCACGATGGCATCATCTCTACGCCAGGAGTCAGTTTTGACTTCTGATGTATTTGAATATCAGAAGTATCGTTGATAGAAAAGGCTGTGTTATAGGAGTAATAATATTTGTCAATATCGTAAAACTTACGTGCGGCGAAGTCTTTTTTGTCTGTCGCTAATCCTGAAGTGCCGGCACCGATGATATAAGAAATGTTATTGTTTTTTGAGAATAACTCTATTTTTTTTATGGAACGATTTGTCTTGATTTTTTCCAACCAGATGTTGTCATGAATCGTTGATTCAGGACTTAAGACAAAACGTGTGTTTTCTGTTATCAAAGGTTCTGCTACGATAAAGTTGCGATTTAAAATCTCAGCAGCGCTGAGACGGAATTCTTCATTCCAAGGGTCGATATTAGGTTGAGCGACAACGACTTCTACTTCTTCGCCTTTTTCTTCATAAGAATGATACATAATCTTACTTGCAATTATCGGAACGAGAACCACAGCAAGGAAGTATATAAGACTTTTGACTATTGACCATTGACCATTGACTGTTGTCTGTTGACTGTTGACTGTTGACCGTAGACATTTATAAGCAAGTATGTTAGCGAGCAAGACCCAGATTGTTCCGCCGGCTATTCCTGTGAATTCGTACCATTGTACCCAAGTGTGATTATGTGAGAATACGTTGCCGATGTTAAGCCAAGGCCAATTGAGTTGCCATGTAAGATGCAGATTTTCAAAGGCTAGGAAAAATAATATCAGTAAGAAAAATCCTTTTTTATTATGAAATATTTTCTTTCTTGTAAAATGATAAAGCCAGAATGTCGTCGCCATGAAGGCACTGTTGAGCAATATCATAGCGATGGAACCTGCGGGCGTGCTATTCCATACCCACCAAGTCGTGAGAGAATTCCAAACTAAAAATGTCAAAAATGAAAGCCAGAAGATATTATCTCTCTTGTTGACCGTTGGTTGTTGGCCGTTGGCTGTTGACCGTTGGCTGTTGTCTTGTAAAAAAATCAACGGTACGAAAGCGATGAATATTAAGGGTGTGAATCCATTTGTGGGCCATGAAGCCGCGATTAAGAGACCGCTTAATAAAGCCAAAGAGATTTTGGTAATATTCTTCATCACTTCATTTTGAAATAGTTAAAAATCTTAAAGCTGTCGTCCAAGAATATCAATTGAGCATTGCCGTTGCGTTCAATTTGTCTTATGCTTTCTTCAAAAAGTTCTGTGATTAAGTCGATATTGTTATTTGAAATGAAAGGTGCGAAGTTTTTCAAGAAAGCTTTCTCGTCTTCTGGAAGTAATACGTTATTTATCAATCCGTTGTTGATAAACAATGCGTTATGGAACAGGTTAAGTCCGTAGGCGAGGAATTCCTTTTGTTTTTCTCTGCCTAGAGATTTGATGTCGTTTGCGATGAAGTCGATGAGTTCTGGCGCGTTGAATTTGAAGCAATAGCGCATCCATTTCTGGAAAAAGGTGAAATAGATTTTCTCTTCATCTTGATTGTCAACGTAATTAGTCGCTAGAATCCAGTTGCCGTTCGACAATACTGCTGCGTTATGAGCGTTTTCTGCGTTGCAATTGAATTTCTTTACAAGAGCTTCGCTGACGTCGTTATATGTAAGTTTAGGAATTTTCATCAAGACGGTACGAGAGCGTATCGTCATAAGCAATTCCTCTTGATTTTCAGATACTAAAATGAATAAGGTTTTCTCTGGTGGTTCTTCGACTAGTTTGAGCAGTCTGTTAGATGCCTCTGTGTTAAGGCGTTCGGCCATCCAAATTATCACAACTTTATATTCTGCTTCATAAGACTTAAGGTTTAACTTCCTTATTATTGTAGAAGCGTCGCGGACGTTGATAAGTCCTTGTTTGTTTTCGATGTCAAGGGCGTTGTACCAGTTTGGGAGACTCGCGTAACAGTCACACGATGTCAGATATTCGCGCCATTCTGTTAGAAACAAATCCGATTCCGGGTCTTTCTTGACGTTTTTATTTGTGGTTGATGGAAATATAAAGTGTAAGTCAGGATGTGCTAATGCGTTGAATTTCTTGCAGGAAGGGCATTCTCCGCAGCTGTCGTTTTCTCTTTTGTTGGTACAATTGATGTATTGCGCATAGGCGATTGCCAATGCGAGTTTTCCTGTTCCTTCAGGACCCAAGAACAACTGCGCATGGGCAATACGATTTTCCTTTACGCTCTGTATGAGTTTTTTCTTAATGTCTTCGTGACCTATAATCTGAGAAAACAACATATTCAGTTAATAATTAACAATGTACAATTAACAATTAAGAGATTTCCTAACTGTAAATTGTACATTGTAAATTGTTAATTAATTTTCAATCCATTGTGTCACTTCTTCGAGTTGAAGTGCTGGGACGTCCATTTTGTTTTTCTTGCGGAGTCCGTTCAACTTCTCGCGAAGTGCTGCTGGTTTCTCGGCTTTCAGCATTTCTACAGCTGTATAACCTGCGTTGATGAGAACCTTTGCCCATACTTCAGGAACGCCGATAGCCACAAAGTCTTGTTCTGTAGCGACTTTCTTGACTTTTTCAGGACGCATTGTAGGGAAGAAGAGAACTTCTTGGATTGCGAGCTGACCTGTGAGTAACATCACGAGACGGTCGATGCCGATGCCCATACCTGATGTTGGAGGCATACCATATTCCATAGCGCGTAAGAAGTCTTGGTCGATGAACATAGCTTCGTTGTCGCC
>JAZOSA010000016.1:0-7467 GCA_045656905.1 Bacteroidales bacterium | reverse complement strand
GAGTTCTATTCCGTAATGCGTTCAATCCGTGCCATCGAAGAATGCGACGTAGCAGCTCTCATCATCGACGCTACACAAGGCTTCGAGGCTCAAGATATGAACATCTTACGTCTCATCGAGAAAAACAAGAAAGGCCTCGTTGTCATCGTCAACAAATGGGACTTGGTCGACAAAGATTCCAACACTCACATTCAATATGAAAAGATGATTAGAGAAAAGACAGCTCCTTTCACCGATTATCCAATCATATTCACTTCAGCGATAAATCGTCAAAGAACTTTCCGCGTACTCGAAGCCTTACATCAGGTTTATGAAAACAGAGAACGTAGAATATCAGTACGCGAACTCAACGACACAATGTTGGAAATCATCGCTGCACAACCACCTCAAGTGGCATCAAGAAACCGTTATCTCAAGATAAAATATATCACACAATTGAAGAGTCCTACTCCACAGTTCATCTTCTTCTGCAACTTGCCAAAAGACGTCAAAGAATCATACTGCCGTTTCTTGGAAAATAAAATCAGACAAAACTGGGACTTCAACGGCGTTCCAATTCAATTGTTCTTTAGAGAAAAATAATTCAATTTACAATTATTGTAAAGACGTGTCAATGTTGTAAATTGTATATCATCACGACTGAATAAATATAAGACAACATTGACGCGTCTCTACTTAATCTATTATATGGAAGAACTCAGAATAGATAAATGGCTTTGGTGTGCGCGTCTCTTCAAGACGCGTACTCTCGCTGCTGATGCATGCAAGGGTGGCAAAGTCAAGATCAACGACAGTTCCATCAAACCATCACGCGAAGTGAAAATCGGCGAGCAGATACAGGTGCAGCTCGGACAACTTCATAAAGTCGTGGAAGTCAAAAGCATTCCTAAAAGCCGCGTCTCTCCGAAACAAGTCGAGGAAGTGTATCTCGACATAACTCCAAAAGAAGAATACGAAAGAATGGAGTTCCTCCACGCTTTCAAAGTCGAATACCGCGACAGAGGCGCAGGACGCCCGACTAAGAAAGACCGAAGAATCATCGACAAAATCAAAGGCGACTTTTAAAAGCGCTGAAATCATAACATTAAAAAGCATAACAATATGAATCCAATAGTAAGTATCATTATGGGAAGCACTTCTGACCTTCCTGTTTTAGAAGCTGGCATCAAATTTTTAGACGAGATGGGCATCCCATTTGAGATGAATGCCTTGAGCGCACACCGCACTCCTGAGTTGGTTGAAGAATTCGCACGCGGCGCACAAGCACGCGGCATCAAAGTCATCATCGCTGCCGCTGGCATGGCTGCTCACCTTCCAGGCGTCATCGCTGCAATGACACCAATACCAGTCATCGGTATCCCAGTGAAGACTAACATGGAGATGGACGCTCTCTTCTCAATAGTACAAATGCCTCCAGGAATTCCAGTAGCTACAGTAGGTATCAACGCTTCTCTCAACGCAGCGATACTCGCAGCACAAATCCTTGCAACAGCCGACGCTGAGATAGCTAAGAAAGTAGTCGACTACAAAGAAGGTCTCAAGAAAAAAATCGCTAAGGCAAACGAAGACCTTAAGGAGATAAAGTATAAGTTTAAAACTAATTGATAAGACAACGGTCAACAGTCATTGAGTATGCATTATTATGTTATGGACAAAGTCTGTTGTCCGTTGACTGTAGTCTGTTGACCTAATAACATGGAAAATCAAGACGACAAACGGCTTCTTATAGCCAGCTCAATCATCCCTCTGATATTAGTAGCGCTGATGTGGCTGGTGAAAATCATTGAGACCGTTTTTCATCTTGATTTTTCTTTTCTTGGCGTGAAACCTGTCAGTCCTGAAGGCATACCCGGAATCATTCTCTTTCATTTCATACACGGAGACTGGGAACATCTCTTCGCAAATACTTTCCCGATGCTCGTCTTAGGAACTTCCTTGTATTATTTCTATCGTCCTTTAGCAAACAAAATACTCCTTATATTAATATTCTCCGTCGGATTATTGACATGGTGCGGAGCTCGTAGCGGCGTTCATATAGGAGCCAGCGGTTTGGTATACGGACTCACGTTTTTCCTTATGCTTAGCGGTTTCATTAGAAGAAACAAAAGGCTTATAATAATATCTTTAGTAGTGGTATTTTTATATGGCAGTCTCGTATGGGGTTTGTATCCGAAATACGCCATAGAAAACAACATCTCATGGGAAGGACATCTCAGCGGCTTCGTGATGGGAATTGTTCTAGCGATATTTTATAAGAATGAAGGACCGCAAAGAGACACTGATATTGACTCAGACGCTGACTCAGACACTGACACTGACGCTGACTTTGACGACATTGATCCGGAGACGCAGAAACCATATTGGGATGTGCCGGAACCTGATAAAGACGAGCTGACGGTGAGGTATAGGTTTAGGAGATAAAATTTTAAAACCCAATATATTTCTCCAACCTCTCGTCAACATCGTTTCTCCCAACGACTTTTAAATACTGCTCCCAGTTTTTTATCATTCCCTTGCTTTCTCTGTAATTGACGATTTTCTTTACGTCTTCATATTCTATATATGGATGCCGTAAAATTGTCTTGAAATCATCAGTGTTGACATTGACTTTTCGTAATTCAATAGTGTCAATGATGATAAGGTTTTCTATGTTTGCCATTCTCGTACTATCAAAAGCATATACTTCTAACAGTTGTTCTTTCTCTATAAAACCGCCTAATTTATTTTTGTAATCGACAATGTTTTTCGCGAAGAAGCTTCCTATTCCGGGCAGCGACTTCAGTTCTGTAGTGTCAGCGGAATTTAGGTTAACAGATTTTTGAACTAAGGCCTTTGAACTAAGGCTATTGGTTTTTGGCTGTTGAACTTTCTTATTAATATTATTTATAGTCTCTTTATAAGACTTGGTGACTTGGCGTCTTGGCGTCTCGGTGACTTTATCTCTCGTGGATGAAGTCTGTTGTCCGTTGTCTGTTGTCCGTTGTCTATTATAATATTCCTCAACCGCCGCCTCATGAAGTGCGATTATAGAATCCAGATTTTGTAAATTATTTTTAACATTTGATGGTCTATTTGCGATAAAAAAATTAGCAGCGATGATGAAGAATATCACCGCTGCTAAAATTATAATCGCTACTCGTTCACCCTTAGTGAACGTCAGGAAATTGTTCATAACTTTGTTTTTTGCAATGAGCTGTGAGCATTTGGCTCAATACTCATAGCTCGTGGCTCTTAGCCTATTAACTGATTAATAAATATCGCTACAATAACAATAGGTGCAACAAATTTAATAATGAAGTAGATGAATTTCTTTACGCTCATTTTCAATGTGTTCTGATTTGTTATTTCGTCGTAGAAACTTTCTTTTCCCATTTTCCATGCAACGAATATAACGATGAACAATGCGCCTATTGGTAATAAGAAGTTGGCTGAGAACTTATCCATGAAGTCGAAGAATGTCATGTCGCCGAATACGAAGATGGAGTCTTGGCGGAGACTTAAAGTGCAGAATACGCCGAAGAATAATGAAACTAATGTTCCAATCCATGTGGCGGTGTTGCGTTTGATGCCGTGTTCTTCTGAAAGGAATGCCACGATGACTTCAAGCAATGAGATTGTTGATGTCAAGGCTGCGATGGCGAGTAATACGAAGAATATGATACAGAAGAAGTAACCGCCTGTCATCTTGTCGAATATCATTGGCAATGTGTTGAATGCCAATCCAGCGCCAGCTTCTGGCTGTACTCCAAAGGTGAATGCTGCAGGGAAGATGATGATGCCTGCTAATATCGCAACCAAAGTGTCGGCAACAACGACCGACAATGATGTTGTTGCGAGGTTGTCTTTCTTGCTGATATATGAACCGTATGTTATCAAAGCTCCCATACCGACGCTGAGCGAGAAGAATGCTTGTCCTAAAGCTGCTAACAATACGCTTCCGTTCACTTTAGAGAAGTCTGGCTTGAATAAGAATTTCAATCCGTCGCCAGCGCCGTCTAATGTCAATGACTTGACACATAATATGATGAGGATGACAAATAATGCTGGCATCAAAATTTTGGTGTATTTTTCAACGCCGTCTTTTATGCCTTTGAAAATGATGAAGGCTGTCAATCCCATAAATAAGAATTGCCATAAGAAAGGACGGAAAGGATTGTTGTTGAAGTCGGTAAATCCTTGTTCTATCGTTGCGATGTCTTTGTTGGCGAAGAAGTTAGTCGCTGCTTTGTAGATGTATTCTAATGTCCAGCCTGATACTGTGCTGTAGAATGCCAATACGACGAAAGCTGCCAATATTCCGATGTAACCTATTAAGTTCCAATGTGTTTTTGGTGATAATTCTTTTATTGAACCTACAGGGTTTTTGCCGCCGCGACGTCCAATGTAAAATTCTGCCATCATAATAGGAATGCCGAGACATAATACGATAGCTACGTAAATAAGTAAGAATGCTCCGCCGCCGTTTTCGCCTGCGAGGCATGGGAAACGATAGATGTTACCCAATCCGATTGCTGATCCTGCTGCTGCGGCAATGGCTCCTAATTTAGAACCAAATCCATCTCTTTTTTCATTCATAGTCAATATGTTTTATTGTTTCTTCATTAATTTATATAAAAACTTTAATATTCCTTTCAAGTTATTCTGTTTTATCTCCGGATAGAACACTTCGGTTCCGCCGAATCCTTTGTAAAACCTCGCAAGTCCGTCATTGTCAGAACCTTCAAAGTCGAGCGTGCATTGTGTCTCGCTGAATTCTTTTATCACATTGTCGAGCAGTAATGTCAAGGCGTGTTTGTCTTTGTGTGCTTCATCGCTGCCTGAGAAAAGGAAGATGATTCTGTCGTGACTATGCATAAACACCGCTCCTGCAATAGTGTTGTTGTCTAAGTCGTTGATTCCTATTGTGAAACAATGCTCGTTTGATGTCGCTGCGTCAACCAATTCAAGGAGTCTTTCATACTCTTTGTCCTTCCAGTGTTTAACATTTTTTCCTTTGTTATTTCTAAAAAGATTGACGATGACTTCCGGATTTACGTCGTGACTTATTGAAAGTCCGGCGTTTTCCGCTTTTGCGAGATTTCGTTTTGTGTTGTTGTTATAATTGTTGTAAAGATATTGATAATCATATATTAAGTCTAGTTCGACATTGCGATGTTTTACGATGAAGTCTGATTCGTAATCGACTTTATTATATGAGTTGAGTTTGTATCGTATCAGTCGATATTGTTGAGGTATGGCATTTATGAATCTGTCAATATCGTCTTGAGATAGTTGCGATTTTGAAAATACTCCGAGTTGTTGTACGAAGAATGGTTGAAACATATAAGATATTCCGAATTTCCTGCTGATTGTCAGCGGCATTACTCGTTCGTAGTCGTTTTCTACCAAGGCGTCCCATCCTGGATGAACGATGTCGAGATACCACGACAAGGCATACACGTTGCCATTGAACGACTTGTTGATGCAGTCGTCCCAGTGTGTTTTATCTATCTTATTATGTTTCAATAATTTTATCATAACTGACTTAAGGCGTAATCGAGAATTTTTCTATATAATGTTATCCAACCTACCCAACGTTTTTCTCCCGATAATGTTTCATTGTGCCATAAAAGAATAAATGTTCCGTTGACATTTTTCACCTCGTCAATCAGTTTTTTCGCTTTGTCGAATGATTCATGAACGTCGAGGTCGAGGTAATCGCGCATTGTTCCGTCCATCAAGGCGAAAGGATGTATGTTGAGTTTTGTCTTAGTGTCGTTTTCCAAGTCGAAGAAAGCGAAGGTGTCGGCGTAACCGGCCCTGAAACCAGCCTGCGACGCATATCCCATAGTATAGTCGTCAGTTATGTCTAATTCATTGAGTATCTGATAACTCAAAGGAAGATATAGCCTTAGGAAATGTTGTCTGCTCATCGTGACTTCTCTATTCAGGACTTCAGAGAGACGTTTGATTTCATCTTTGACGACGTCTTTTTTCAAGTAAGAAGAGAAGGAAGGGTGGATGCCGACCAAGGCATAGTCGCCGAGGTGTTTGATGAGTTCTTGGAATTCCTTGTTCCTTATGGAAATATTTTTGTCGTTGGTATTGTAATCTCCGCAGAGGATGAAATATAATGGTTTGATTTTTAATTCTTTCTGTAATTCAATCTGATAATCGAAGGTGTCGAACGGGTCGGTTTTTTTCTTTGTAAGGACTTCGAATCTTTTTTTTATTTCATCGGTGTTAAATACGAGAGCGTCTCTTAGAAAAGCTGCTGTAGTTCTGAAGAAACCTTTGTTGCGGTAAGCCCAAGCAGCGTCGATGTCGTATGTCGGAATGAATTTGAAAGTTTTCTTTTTTAATTGAATATCAGGGTATTTGCTAGTTATGATTTCGCCCAATTCTTTCGCCCAGATATTGATGATAGGTTTTTCGATAACTTCCATCTTATAAAGAATGGAGTCTTGTGGCTGGAATCTGTTGTATTGATCGCACACGTGAGGAAGATATTCTTCGTAACGTGTTATGATATAGAACGCTGCGGCGAAAATGTCGAAAGAAAATATTGACTTGTCGTTGAAGACAGGAAATATCGCTTTTGTATCGTTATGTTTACAAATTTTAACATCTTGGTTGGCGATGTCTCTCTCAAAAAGTAGATTTATGGATTGTTGGAATAATCCGTTTTCGTTTTCAAGAGGGTGGTTGCCATAATGCAATTTAGGACCTTCATAAGATAGAAACTTATCTTTGTCGGTAGTGAATTTGAAATTTATGCCGAGTTCCTCTTTGAGAATCAATTCGATAATGTAAAATAATCGATTTGTTATCTTTGATACATATATTAATATTTCCATAGTGTTTTATTTTAAAATCATGAAACCTGAGTCAGTGGCATAGTCTGAGTCAGTCACTGCAAATTTAACATTAAAAATTGTAGAAAAAAAGTTAAAAAAAGTTAAAAATGAGCTTGCGATGAACATTAGTTGTCGGTTGTTGTTTTCCGATAAATTTTATACTATGAAAACATATGATTTATACGAACGTGCCATGGAACCTGTTAAACATTGGTGGATGTATTTAGTAATAGGTGTCTTGGCTTTGCTTTTAGGTGTGTTTATGCTGGTTAATCCTGCAATTACTTACGAGATGATGACGTTGCTATTAGGACTGGCGTTGCTGGTTTTCGGTGTCATTGAGATGATTGTCGGCATTTTCAGCAGGAACATATTTGTGTCGCGGGCGGCCGTGATAATAGGTGCAGTGCTCAACATCGTTTTGGGTATTTTGTTGGCAGCTAATCCTGGAATCGCTGCTCTTACCTTGCCGCTGATCCTTGGAATGTGGATGCTTTATCAAAGTTTCATGACGATCAGTTATGCCGGTGACCTTAAGAATTTCAAGGTGAAAGGTTACGGATTGACACTCTTCTGCGGCATCGTCTTGCTTGTGTTAGCAATGCTTATCTTGTTGCGTCCGATGACTTTA
>JAZOSA010000015.1:0-24841 GCA_045656905.1 Bacteroidales bacterium | reverse complement strand
GATCCGACTTGACTCTTCCCTTAAACACAAATCCTAAGTCTTCTACAGTTTTCTTTACAACTTCATCAGATGGTGTTCCTGTCACCACAGTTTCCTGTTTTCCTAACACGACTTCAACGTTTTCCACATTTTCCAAAGCTCTTATAGCTTTCTCGACAGAAGCCTTGCAATGATTGCATGACATTCCTTCTATTTTATAAATAACTTGTGATGTTGCAGATTCAATGTCAGATGCCACTGCTGCGACGTCTTTACGGAAGAGATTAAATTTCAACATAAATGCATTTATTAAAAGTAAAACTAAAATAATTCCTGAAATAATTTCAAACCATGAGGCTGTCAAAGCACTTCCTTCCATAGCACAGTGACTGCCAGCTTCGCATAATGATGTTATCGTAAACCATTCCCTTGGCAAGAAATAATCGACGAACAATCCGCCAATTATAGAACCGAAAATGATAGATCCGAGGTAGAATAACAATTGTTTTTTTCCTAGCGATTTTCCAACGACCAATAAAGAAGCGACGCTCACTCCAGGACCTGCAATCAATAACACAAGCGCTGCTCCTGGCGACAATCCTTTCATTATCAACGCTGCTGCAATCGGGATGCTGCCAGTGGAACAGACATACATCGGAACCGCAATTGCTAAGACTATCAACATTGTGACTATTGACGGCAAATTCAAATTGGCAAAGAACGAATCTGGAATCAAAACCGTGATTAATGTTCCTATTATCAAACCGATAACCAACCATTTGCCGATATTTTGTACCAAATCAACCAAACTATATCTTAAAAATTCAACGAATTTGTTTTTATGACTTGACTCTCTTTCACAGCAGCAGTTTTGTCGTACTACAATCTCGTCTTTTGAAAACCATGTCGTTACAGCTCCGCCAGCGATTGACGTCAGCAAGGCCACCAAAGGTCTCACAATCGCGAAAGGAAGTCCCATCATAGAATAAGTGGCGATGATGGAATCAACGCCGATTTGCGGAGTGGAAATCATGAAAGCTACCGTCGCGCCTCGTGAGGCTCCGTCTTTTCTCAACGATATCGCCGTAGGAATGACGCCGCAAGAACACAATGGCAACGGAATTCCTATCAGTCCCGCTAATAAAACAGATTTGAAATTTTCCTTAGCCAAATGTCGCTCAAAGAAATTCGACGGCACAAAAACGTGCAATACGCCAGCCATCAAAAAACCTAACAAAAGATATGGCGCCATCTGGCACAACATATTTATAAAAGTCAACAGAGCGTTTGTTAATTCATAATTCATAATGCATAATTCATAATTAAAGATTGAGACGCATCTATAACAAATATGCTACTGACACGTCTCTACAAAATTAGTATTTTTTTATTTTACATCCAGATTTTTTTGCGCAACAACTGCAGTCGGAACAAGAATTCTTATCATTCTTTCTTAATTTCTTCACAACGGAATAAATCGTATACCCCACTGCTGCACATATTATTATATAAGCGATTATTGTTTGAGTCATGTTAGTTAGTCTATGAGTCTATAAGATTCTGAGATTTTAGAATAATGTTCCTATTTGATAGACAAGGAATGAGACGAGCCAGGCGAGTCCGGTGTTGTAGAAGACTGTGAACAGAACGCCTTTCCATCCTGCTTCGCGTCGCACTGCCGCGATGGTAGCAAAACATGGTGTTGAGAGCAAGACGAACAGCATGAATCCGAATGCTACCAATGGTGTGAATAACAATTCGCCTTTCCTTGGTCCGTCGTTCCATACCTGCGTTCTCACTCTGTCGACGAGTTTACCTTCTTCGTCTTCAGATGTTTGGAAGAGCACTGCGAGAGTCGAGACAACGACTTCTTTCGCTGCGATGCCTGTTGTCAAGCTGACGCCCATTCTCCAGTCGAAACCACAAGGACGAACGAAAGGTTCTATAGCATGACCGAAGCGACCGATGTAAGAGTTTTCGTTTAAGACGGATGCTTGTTCATATTCTAATTGTTCTATGACAGCAGATTTTTCTTCTTCAGTGATATCAGTTTGTGCTTCAACGAGTTCAATTTCCTGAGCGATAAGTTCTGCCTTTTCGCATGTTCTTGGGAAATATTCCAAAGCCCATATTATGATAGATGCGACAAGAATGACAGTAGCCATTTTCTGTAAATATTGGATACTCTTATCCCACATATGTATCAATGTGTTACGAGTAGTAGGAACGCGATAAGGAGGAAGTTCCATAACGAATTGTTCCGATAATCCTTTGAAAGATGTCTTGTTCAACAACATCGCTGTCAATATTGCGAAGAGGACGCCTATGGCATAAACGCTCATCAATATCAAGCCTTGATGTTTTTCGAAGAACGCTGCCACGAAAAGGAGGTAGACTGGGAGACGTGCGGAACACGACATAAATGGAGTGACTAATATCGTCAGCAATCTGTCTTTACGATTTTCCAATGTGCGTGTCGCCATGATTGCAGGCACTGAGCATCCGAAACCGATGATGAAAGGAATGAACGACTTGCCGTGGAGTCCGATTTTATGCATAAGTCGGTCGACGATGAAAGCGGCACGCGCCATATATCCTGTGTCTTCTAATATTGAAATGAAGAAGAACAATATCAAGATGTTAGGCAAGAAAACGAGTACGCCGCCCACACCTGCTATTATTCCATCAACTATCAAGTCGCGTAAGATTCCGTCGTTCATCCAAGAACCGACGAGTTCGCCGAACCATGCGACTGCCATTTCAATCCATTCCTGAGGATAAGCTCCGATGGTGAATGTAGCCTGGAACATAAGCCAAACGAAGAATATCAATATTGGAAAACCTAACCATTTGTTTGTCAACAAGTCGTCGGCTTTATAAGCATGATTCTTTATCTTCTTTGCACCCTTCTGGTAAGTCTCTTTCAAAGCACCACGGATGAAAGCATAACGAGCATTTGTTATCAATGTAGAAGCGTCTTCATCGTAAGCTTTTTCTAAGTCAGAACGTTTTTCGCTAGCCATCGAAATGATTTCTTCACCATTAGGAAGGTTCTTTATTTCTTCTATTGTCGACTGAGAATTCTCCAACACATTGATAGCGATATATCTAGCAGGATAAATATTGATGATATCCTTATTGAATTCTATTTTTTTCTTTATCGGAACGATGGCATCTTCGATGTCGCGACCATAATTGATGTGAATATGTTTGTTAAGATTTTTCTTTTCTTCGTAAACATCAACGATGGTTTCAAGCACATCGCTGATACCGACGCCCTTCACTGCTGTCGTTGGCACGATAGGAAAACCGAGCATCTTGCCGAGATTCTTATAATCGAAGACATCGCCTTTGGCTTCCATTTCGTCATACATATTGAGAGCCATGACGATACGCACATTCATGTCGATAAGCTGCGTAGTAAGGAAGAAGTTACGTTCCAAATTAGAAGCATCGACGATATTAAGGACTATGTCAGGATTTTGTTTTGTAAGATATTCTCTAACATAACGTTCCTCTGGAGAATATTCTGTTATGGAATAAGTTCCAGGCAAGTCGACGAGATTTATGGTATAGCCTTTATGATAGAACGTGCCGGTTTTCAAATCTACAGTGACGCCGCCGTAGTTACCCACTTTTTCATGGAGACCTGTAGCGTGGTTGAAGAAAGACGTCTTTCCTGCATTAGGATTACCTACCAAAGCGACAGTGATATTATTTGTTTTCTCCTTGATTACATTGGAAATAACATCGTCGGTGATAGTGCCATTGAAATCAGAAGAATGAGAATTGGCATCATCTAAAGCAACGACTTCGATTTTATCCGCCTCACTTCTGCGCAAAGAGATATGAGCCTGAAGCACCTGATATTCCACAGGGTCCATAAGCGGAGCATTCTTGATGACAGTGACAGTCTCGCCCTTGACAAAACCGAGTTCCATCAGTCTGTGACGAAGTCCGCCGTGACCGTTAACCTTCACGATGACACATTTAGTGCCAGTTGCCATTTCGGATAAGGTTGTCGACTGTTGTCTGTTGTCTGTTGTCTGTTGACTATTATATTCCATAATTCTTAACTAATATTTGCAAAAATACTTAATTCTAAAATAACTACTCCTAAATTGTTTGAAAGGACGCGATAAATCGCATCCCTACATTTTATAAACCTATCATAAATCTCAATGTTCCTACGAGTGCATTATCGACTGGGATATCCAATCCTGCAGGATTTACAACATATTGAACGTCAGGTTTTATAAGCAAGTTATCTGTTATCTGATATTGATAGAAAAGTTCTATCGCTGTCTCTGCTTTTTTATCTGAAAGGAATACTGATGTGAATGCGAGTCCAGCCATGTCAAGGTTTTTCTTTGAGAAGACGCCTTCAAGGTTAAGACCAGCAGCGAGATGTAAGTAGTTTTGTGTTGTTAAGTTGCCGAGTTGCTGAGTTGCTGAGATTCCATTTGCGAAGCTTGCTTGAACGAATGGTTTCAAACTGCGAGTTTCGTTGTTCCACACTTCTTGCTCAGCATTGACATAGAATCCATATTTCTTTTCTGCTGTATGATAAAACGCACCGAGTTGATAAGTTCCATTATCTCTAATATATTGACCTTCACCGATGAACAATGCGCCTTCGTCTTTATTAAGTCTCCAATTTAAGTTATAAAAATTATCATCTTCAAAAGAAGGAATTTCGCCGTCATACACAGCTACTTGAACATGCCAATTGTCGTTTATATCGTAGTGAAGTTCTGCGCCGAGACCTGTAAGAGGAAATATCGCCACACTCATATTTGTTGAAATAGCAGGATGAATTCCGAAAGAGCTGTTAAGATATTCGCCGGCAGCGTCGATAGCAGCGAAGTTCTCGTTCATATCTTGAAGTCCGACTTTGATACTAAACTTGCCGAAATATTGTTGTAAAGAGAAATGTTCCATAAAAGCGTGGTTTCCGGCTTCGATATTATTTACGACTTGATAGTCGCCGATGAACATCTCAGAAGGAGTGATACCGTGTGTTGTTCCGCCGCCAACGTATAAAGACGCGCCTTTCCATAAGTCGGCACCCATTCCAATTTTTGCGTAACCGAGATAACCTCCGCCATTTTCCAAACCGCCAACATTATACAAAAAGTCGCCAGTATATTCAGCGTTGAAGTTCAATCTCTCTTGTGAATAAGCCTTGTTTATTCCTAAAAATAATACAGCAAATAATAATAGTGATAATGTTTTTTTCATGAATAATATATATTAAAATTTATGATGCAAAAATATCATTTGTTAACAAAATGCTAATTCACACTTTTTGGGTAAAAACAAAAAAAATGATAACTATTAATGGTTAAAAAAAATTAACATCTCGTAACAAATGTATTCATATAAATACTAAATTTGGGTACTTATTTTTAACATTTTATATTATGAATAAATTTTTACGTCTAGTGTTAACTTATGCACTACTAATCAGTTGCAGCATCATTTATGCTCAATCTAATCCTAAAGTTTCTGTCGTTACCGAAGATGGTTACGAATTGATAAAAATAGCTAACGAATACCATTGTCCATACGATATTTCCGACAACAAAAAACACGTCGTGATTCAAGCTTGGGGCGAGGGTTTGAGTTATTATTGGTCGGAGGAGACTGGCGTCATTGAATTCTCTGGCAACGGTTATGCAGTGTCGGACGAAGGCGTCGTTGCAGGTTGGTTCGTCAATGAAGAATTATATAATGTGGCAGGTTTATGGTATCCCGACACACAGAAATGGGAGTTTTTAGGAATGAATCCCGATATGCCAGAATATGCGGATTTCGATTA
Organism: Bacteroidales bacterium; assembly: GCA_045656905.1. Lineage (GTDB taxonomy): Bacteria > Bacteroidota > Bacteroidia > Bacteroidales > F082 > Limimorpha. The sequence continues at coordinate 19,041 of JAZOSA010000015.1, read as the reverse complement.
CAACAGCGCATGGACAATGTCTAATGACGGTAAGAAATTAGGCATCATGCAATTCGACGCCGCATGGAACACATATACATACGTCTGGTCAGAGAGAGAAGGTTACACGAAACTCTCAAACGGACAGTCAACGGTGACAAGACCTCAAGCCATGAATAATGACGGAAGCGTCGTCGCTGGTTTCTACGTTGATGATATGGGATACAGAGCTCCTTGCTATTGGTTTGAGGGCAACTTATTCCCAATATCAAGCTATCTCGGTGAATCATGGGGCGTCTCTCCTAATGGCAGGTTCATCTGCGGCAACTTGAAAAACAGTCAAAACAACGCATTCATTTACGACATCACCAACGAAGAACTCATATTGATACCAAAGACATTAGCAGGCGCATCTGGTTCAATGACGGCTTTATGCGTCACCGACAACGGAGATGCTTTCGGTTTCGCAAGCCCCGACAATCCTGCAGATTATTATGCGAGAAGAGGCTTCGCTTATGTAGAAGGCGAACTTATGTTTTTCGAAGATTACCTTATGATAAACGGCGTAGCTGAAGCCGACAGCTGGTCGACATACTGTGTCAACAGCGTGACTCCAGACGGCAAGACATTCCTCGGCGCTGCAAATATGAAAGGTCTTGACTACACCTTCGCCATAACTATCGGAGAAGCACCTTGCGCAGCACCAGAAAACCTCACCTACACCATCGACGAAAACAACTACAACACTATAACCCTCAATTGGGACGCTCCTGAAAACGCAGAAAACGTCACATACGAAATTTACACAAGCTATACAGAAATCGACCCTATCTATCAAGGAATTACCGAAACATCATTCACAATTGAAGACTTAGACGCAGGTTATTACAGATTTTTGGTAAGAGCCAACTGGGGCGGCGAATGCTTGTCAAATCCATCAAATGCAGTAGACCCAATCATCTATCCTTGCGACACAAAAGACATGTGCGAACTCACATTTGAGATGCTCGACGGTTATGGCGACGGATGGAACGGCGCATATATCAGCATCGTGGGCAGCAACAACGAATTCACATATTCCATCGGTCTCGAAAAAGAAGGACTTGAAACTGTCACAAAAACAATCTCATTATGTCCTGACAAATACACTTTTGTATGGAATAGCGGCGAATTTGATGAAGAAATAAGTTTCGCCATTATCTTCAACAATGTTGAAATTTACAAAGCCGGCATAGAAGACATCGGTTATATGTTCGGCGAATGGTTCTTGGAATATGAAATCAATTGCGGCGAAAGCATCAACGAAACAGAACAAACTTCATCTCTTGATTTACATCCAAATCCTGTCAACGACAAACTTTATATTGAGACTCAGACTCTGACACAGACACTGACTATAGAGATTTATGATGTTTATGGAAGATGCCAAGAACTATCAGCTGTCAGCGGTCAGCCATCAGTTATTGACGTTTCTGGTTTAAACAGCGGCGTTTACTTTGTGAAGGTCGTTACAGAAAACGGTGAAGCAGTTAAAAGAATTTTAAAACTCTAAAATTCTAGAATTCTAGAGTTTTAGAATTCAAAAAAAAAGAGCCTCGCGGCTCTTTTTTTATTATTACATCATACCTGGCATGCCACCCATTTGCGGGTTCATTGCTGGCATTGGGTTTTCTTCTTTATGATTTGAGATAACGCATTCTGTTGTGAGGAGCATGCTTGCGATAGAAGCAGCGTTTTCCAAAGCTACTCTTGAAACCTTAACTGGGTCGATGACACCTGTCTTCAAGAGGTTTTCGTATGTCTCTGTGCGAGCATTGAAACCGAAGTCGCCTTCGCCTTCTCTAACTTTGTTAACAACGACAGAACCTTCTAAACCTGCGTTAGCAACGATTTGACGTAATGGTTCTTCCAAAGCGCGTTTGATGATAGCGATACCTGTTGTTTGGTCGTCGTTTTCGCCTTTGAGGTTTTCTATTGAACCGATAGCACGAATAAAACCGACGCCACCACCTGGGATGATACCTTCTTCAATAGCTGCTCTTGTTGCGTTCAAAGCGTCTTCAACGCGGTCTTTCTTTTCTTTCATCTCAACTTCGCTTGCTGCGCCAACGTAGATAACTGCTACGCCACCTGCAATCTTAGCCAAACGTTCTTGTAATTTTTCGCGGTCGTAATCTGATGTTGTTGTAGCGATTTGAGCTTTGATTTGATTTGCGCGTGCTTCGATGTTTTCTTTTGCACCTTGACCGTTAACGATAGTTGTATTGTCTTTTGTAACAGTGATTTTGTCAGCTGTACCGAGTTCTGCCAATGTAGCGTCTTCTAAACGGTAGCCTTTTTCTTCTGTGATAACAGTACCGCCTGTCAAGATAGCGATGTCTTCTAACATTTCTTTTCTTCTGTCACCGAAGCCTGGAGCTTTAACAGCAACGACTTTCAAAGAACCACGTAAGCGGTTAACAACTAATGTTGCCAATGCTTCGCTATCGATGTCTTCTGCGATGATTAAGAGAGGACGACCTGTTTGTAATGATTTTTCAAGGATTGGAAGTAAGTCTTTCATGACAGAGATCTTCTTGTCGTAGATCAAGATGAAAGGATTTTCGTAGACTGCTTCCATTTTTTCTGTGTTGGTTACAAAGTAAGGAGAGATGTAACCGCGGTCGAATTGCATACCTTCAACAACGTCGACGTGTGTTTCGATACCTTTAGCGTCTTCAACAGTGATAACGCCTTCTTTCTTAACTTTAGCCATTGCTTCAGCGATAAGAGTACCGATAGTGTTATCGTTGTTAGCAGAGATACTTGCAACTTGTTGGATTTTTTCGATGCTGTCGCCGACTTGTTGTGATTGAGCTTTCAATGATTCAACTACTGTAGCGACTGCTTTGTCGATACCTCTTTTGAGGTCCATTGGATTAGCGCCTGCGATAACGTTTTTCAATCCAGCTGCTACGATAGCTTGTGCCAATACTGTAGCTGTTGTTGTACCGTCACCAGCGAGGTCGTTAGTTTTAGAAGCGACTTCTTTAACTAATTGTGCGCCCATGTTTTCGACTGGGTCTTGCAATTCGATTTCTTTTGCTACAGAAACGCCGTCCTTTGTGATGTGAGGAGCGCCGTATGATTTTTCGATGATAACGTTACGACCTTTAGGTCCGAGTGTAACTTTTACTGCATTTGATAAAGCGTCAACGCCTTTTTTCAAGCTGTCGCGTGCGTCGAGGTTGAATAATATGTCTTTTGCCATTTTATATACTTATTAAAAATTGTTAACTAAATGAAATAAAAAAATAATGAGAAATCAGATGATTGCGATAACATCGTTTTCTCTCATTATCATATAATCTTTACCTTCTAAATGGATTTCTGTGCCAGCGTATTTGCCATAAATAACTACGTCGCCAACTTTCAATGTCATAGGATTGTCTTTTGTACCAGGACCAACTGCCACAACAACGCCTTTTTGTGGTTTTTCTTTTGCTGTGTCAGGAATGATGATTCCGCTTGCTGTCTTTTGTTCTGCGAGAGCTGGTTCGATAACGACTCTGTCTGCCAATGGTTTAATTGATAATTGTGCCATAATTTATTATTTATTTTATGTGATTATTATTTTCTGTCCGTCGTTTTGTCAAAATGTTTGCCAAAAATTAAGGTTTTATAAAAATAAAAAAAAATGTCAGAAATAGTGACATTCTGACATTTTCTTATTTTATTGCAACTGTTTTTTATTCAGCTTCTGCTTCTGTAGCAGCTGGCATTTGAAAATCTGAAGGTGCTACTGTGTTTTCAATTTGTTGACGCATTGCTGAATCAACGCTTGCGCCTGTTTCAACACCGCTCTTAGGGATTGACAAACTTGAAACAAGACATAACACAACCAAAACGACTGCTAAAGTCCATGTAGCTTTTTCCAAGAAATCAGTAGTCTTACGAACACCTAAAATTTGATTTGAAGATGATAAGTTAGATACCAATCCACCACCTTTTGAATTCTGAACTAAAACAACCAACATCATCAAAGCACTGACGATAAGGATGAATACTGAAATTGCTACGTACATTTTATTAATTTATTTAATTGTTAAACTTATTTTTTGCTTTCTCAATTAATTCTGCAAAGTAAACACTTTTTTCTGGATTTTTCAAACTTAATTTTTGATATACTGAAATTGCTTTTTCAACATATCCTTGATTAAGATAAATCGTTGCTAATGTTTCACTTATGATATTTTCTTTATCAACTACGCTTGTTTGAGCAACGACCATCGGATTATAAAACTCTTGTTTTGGACGAGAGATTTGAGGATTTTCTGCGATAAATTTATCAATAATTTCTGTTTTTGATAAAGTTTTTTCTTCTTTATTAACCTCTTCCTTTTCTCTCTCTAATTCAATAATTCTCTGTTCAATAAGATATTTCAATTCATCTAACGACTTGCGTTTTTCTTCCAATAAATCCATCTCCTTCGACAACTCTTCCTGCGATTTATTCAAGTCGATTTCTGGAATTACAATAGAATCCAACGACTGTTGTCCGTTATCTGTTGTCTGTTGACTCTCATTGCCGAATTCATCAGGCAAGTCGCAAGTATTCTTTTTCTCTTTCGATTCAGCCAAAAGATGTCTTAACGAATTTCGATCTGGCGACATCGCCGCTGCAAGACGCAACTGCTTGTTCAACTTCTTGTCTTCCGTCAAATCATATCCTACAGCGAGAAGTACTTGTGCTATAGTAAAATACGGATACGAATCCACCAATGACGACAACATTTCAATGTCGTTATCATTTATCGACTGTGGATTTTTTATAATATATTGAAATCTTTCCTTATCCATATTTACCAATTCACAACAGCTTTATTAAAAATATCTTGACATAAGTCTTCCACTATCTGTTCTACCAACGCATCTTGAACAGCGTTCAAATCCTGATTGCTCGGATAATCCTGATATTGCGAAAACTTTTGTTCAAAGTTTTTAGATTCTTCATATTTATTTGTGAATCTGACATTTACAGTTACCGTCAGTCTGTTCATAGCAGCGGTCTGGTTACCTGTAATGGCGATAGGCGAAGTGACATATCCTGTGATTTCACCTTCTATAGCAAGGTCGCCATTTTGCGCCACCGACTGCAATGTCGTCTGATTTACAAACATATCGTTCAAGGCATTAGTGAGAGTATTGCTCAATAAAGGATTAACGAGCTGCGCATTGTTAGGGAAATATTGTACAGAGACGGTTTTTGCTTCCGCTGGAATCGAAGCTCCCGAAAACGAATACACTCCGCAACTTGTTAAAAGACAACAAGTCAACAAGACAACAAGACATATCTGCGTCTTTATATAAGTCATCAAGCTTCTCATCAAAGGTTGATTTTATATTCGTTAATTTTTCTATACAATGTTCTTTCGCTGATGCCCAATTCTTTAGCAGCGTCTTTTCTCTTACCTTTATGTCTTTCTAAAGCCTTACAAATCAATTCCTTCTCCGTTTGAACTAATGACAAGTTCTCTGTTTCTCTCACTTCTGGCTTTTCATCTTCGTCATTATCTTGAACATAAACGAATGCGTCTTCTTCCTCTTCAACTGGAGTGATGACAGTAGCGTTTATTGGTGTAATGTTCGATGGTTCAGGCAGATGCTGAATTGTGCCGTTATTTCTTTGTTCAGATAATTCCTTGACAGTGCGACGCAATTCAAGAATGTCGTTCTTCATATCAAACAACACCTTATATAATATGTCGCGTTCAGATAACGGGTCTTCGTCTTTGCCACCTTTGTAAAGTGTTGGCAATGAAGTGACATTGTTATTTGGAAGATAATTCTTAAGAATATCCGGTGTTATCACTCTTTCTTCTTCAATGATAGAAATCTGTTCTGTGATATTCTTCAACTGTCTGATATTTCCGTCCCAGCGATAGTTTTCCAACATCACTACGGCTTCAGGCGTGAGTTGCACTGCCGGCATACGATACTTCTCAGCGAAGTCAGCAGCGAACTTTCTGAACAACAATCTGATATCTTCCTTACGCTCGCGCAATGCTGGTATATGAATAGGCACAGTGTTGAGACGATAATAAAGGTCTTCTCTGAACTTGCCTTTTTCTATTGCCAAAGGAATGTTGAGGTTGGTAGCAGCGACAATTCTGACATCGGTCTTTTGTACTTTTGAAGAACCGACTTTGATGAACTCGCCGTTTTCCAAGACTCTAAGAAGTCGCGCCTGTGTTGCAAGCGGCAACTCTCCTACTTCATCAAGGAAAATGGTTCCGCCATCAGCGACTTCAAAATATCCTTTTCTTGTATCAATGGCTCCAGTAAAAGAACCTTTCTCGTGTCCAAACAACTCAGAATCAATAGTGCCTTCTGGAATAGCACCGCAGTTGATTGCGAAATAATTCTTGTGTTTCCTAGAACTATTCTGATGTATTATTTGAGGGATAACATCCTTACCTGTTCCGCTCTCACCGTTAATCAATACAGTGAGGTCGGTGCTAGCAACTTGAACCGCAATCTCAATCGCGCGATTGAGATGCGGGTTGTTGCCTATAATCTTAAATCTTTGTTTTATCGCTTGGATGTCCTGAATGTCCATTTTATCTTAATGTCGCGTTAAGTTGTTGTTCTATAGCAGTCTGAATCTTAGCCATTGTCTTTTCAATAACCTTGTCAGTCATTGTCTTTTGAGTATCAAGCAAAACAAAACTCAAAGCATATTGTTTTTTGCCTTCTGGAATCTTGTCGCCTGTGTAAATATCAAACAAACTTACTGATTTTAAGATCTTGTTTTCTGCTGTTAAAGCAACATTCTTAACTTGTTCAAATGTCACATTCTTATCGAGAATCAATGCCAAGTCACGACGTACTGCTGGGAATTTTGGCAATGCTTCATAACGAACTGCCTTAGCTTCTTTATTGGCTTTCAATAAATTATCCCAATTCATTGTTGCGTGATATACTTCTCTCTTCAAATCAAACAACTTCAATGTCTTTTGATTCATCTTGCCGAGAGTACATAATTCCATGCCGTTAAGAGTGTAAACTATTGAATATTCGTAATGTTTTACATTACCTTCTGTCATCTCAAGTTTCTCAACATCTATATTGAGTTTATGTAAAACTCCCAAGACATATTTCTTAAGTTCATAGAAGTCAACATTTTGTGGTTTGTTGCTCCATAATTCTTCTTTATCCTTACCTGTGATAAACAAGTCGAGGTTATAGATTTCTGAATATGGTGACAATGAAACGCCTTCTTGTTTTTTGTCAGCGTCGTAGAAATATGTGTTGCCGAATTCGAAGAACTTAATGTCGAAAATCTTGTGGTTGTGGTTGTTTTCAATGCTCTTCAAACCGCCGAATAACAATGACTGACGAAGTACGTTCAAGTCAGAACTTAATGGATTTAATATCTTGACATTTCTATTTTCATCGAAGCTGTCCATGTCTTTTGCGTATGACTCTTTTGTCAAAGAGTTGTTCATGATTTCGTAGAAACCATTAGCAGCCAACATGATAGAAATGTTTCTCTTTAATTTTTCTGGGTCTGGTTTAGCCACTACGTTGAGAGTAGCGTTGAGTTTTGCAGGAATTGCAATATTGTCGTAGCCGTAGATTCGCAATATTTCTTCTACTAAGTCAGCTGGACGATAAACATCGACTTTGCATGTTGGAACATCGACTGTTACAGATTCATCGTTAAGTTCAACGACTTTGCAGTCTAAGTTCTTCAAAATATTAACAGCGATTTCTTTTTCAATTTCTTGACCAGCGATTTTGTTAAGGTAAGCGAATTTAAGTTCAACGCGAGCTGGAGTCAAGTCGCCGTTGATAATATCTTTCACTTCTGATGACACTGTTCCGCCTGCCAATTCTTTGATTAACAAAGCTGCGCGTTTCAAAGCAAACATTGTCATGTTAGGGTCGCAACCACGTTCGTAACGGAAACTAGCGTCTGTTTGTAAACCATGATATTTAGCTGTCTTACGTACTGATGTTGGGTTGAAGTAAGCACTTTCAATGAATACGTTTGTTGTGTTTTCTGTCACGCCTGATTCTGCGCCACCGAATACGCCAGCGATACACATTGGTTCTTCAGCGTTGCAAATCATAAGGTTTGTTGCACTAAGCTTACGTTCTACGCCATCTAAAGTAACGAATGGCGTTCCTTCTGCGAGGCATTTAACAACGACTTTCTTACCTTTGATTTTATCAGCATCGAAGATATGAAGAGGCTGACCTGTTTCCATCAAGACGTAGTTAGAAATGTCGACGATGTTATTGATAGAACGAAGTCCGATAGCTTCAAGTCTATGTTTCAACCATTTTGGTGAAGGACCGACTTTCACGCCACTAATTGTCACGCCCGAGTAGCGAGGACAAGCCTTTGTATCTTCAACAACGATTTCGATTTCGTTGCTTGTATTTTCAACTTTAAAGTCTTCTACTGAAGGGATAATGAGGTGATATTTATCTGTTTTCTCTTGATAATTGAGAGCTGCCACGAGGTCACGGTTGACGCCGATATGTGATGTAGCGTCTGAACGGTTTGCTGTGAGACCGATTTCCAAAGTGGTGTCTTGTTCTACAGGGAAATAGAAAGAAGCAGGTTTACCAACTTCGTAGTCTTCAGGAAGCACCATGATACCATCGTGTGACTCGCCGATTTGAAGTTCGTCTTCAGCGCAAATCATACCTTCTGAAACCTCGCCACGAATCTTGCCTTTCTTGATTGTGAATGATTCGTTGCCGCTATAAAGCTCTGTGCCTATTGTTGCAACCAAAACTTTCTGACCTTCTGCTACGTTAGGTGCGCCGCAAACAATGTTGAGAGGTTCTTCTGCACCAACATCGACTTTAGTGATATGGAGGTGATCTGAATTTGGATGGTCAACGCAATAGATAACCTTACCTACGACAACGCCTTTCAATGCGCCTTTTATTGATTCATAAGGAGTTAAATCTTCAACTTCAAGACCTGTTCCTGTTAATTTCTTTGCTATTTCTTCTGCTGATAATTCGCAGTTGATATACTGCTTAAGCCAATTATAAGATACTTTCATTGTAAAATCATGATTTAAAGTGCAAAGATAACATTTTATGACAAAATGTCAGAGGATTTTTAAAGAAAAAAAAATCATAATTCACAATGCATAATGCATAATTATCACTTCCCAAATTATGAATTATGAATTATGCATTATGAATTGTTAATCACCCAATCCTTCCCCAGTCGAATCCGTTGGCAAGGTTTCTATTGAAAAACTCTTTTGTGATTTGATGTTCTGGTTTTGACAATGTAGGGTCATTATCCAGCAACAGATTAACCATTCTTCTTGTATGTCTGATGATAGCTTCGTCTTTCACGAAGTCGCCTATTTTCATCTCTATCATTCCCGACTGACGAGTGCCTTGAGTCTCGCCGGGACCTCTCAGTTGAAGGTCGGCTTCAGCGATTTCGAATCCGTCGTTGGTACGTACCATCGTTTCCATACGTTTCTTGCCTTCGCCGGTTATCTTATGGTCGGTCATCAATATACAATACGACTGTTCTGCGCCACGACCCACGCGTCCTCTCAGCTGATGCAGTTGCGACAGACCGAATCTGTTAGCGTTTTCAATAATCATGACAGAAGCGTTCGGCACATTAACCCCGACTTCAATAACCGTCGTTGCCACCATGATATGCGCCTGATTCTTCACAAAACGCTGCATCTCAAAGTCTTTATCCTCGGCACTCATCTGTCCGTGCACAACACAGATTCGATAATCTGGTTCTGGGAAGTCGCGTAGCAATGATTCGTAACCTTCTTGAAGATTTATCAAGTCCATCTTTTCAGACTCTTTGATGAGCGGATAAACGACGTAAATCTGGTGTCCTGCTGCGATTTCTTTTTTCATAAAAGAAAGCAGGCGAAGTCGCTGTTCCTGATAGAGATGAACCGTCTGAATCGGCTTTCTTCCTGGAGGCAGTTCATCGATTTTAGACACATCGAGGTCGCCGTATTGTGTCATAGCGAGGGTACGAGGTATCGGCGTCGCTGTCATGACGAGAGTATGCGGAGGATATTCTGTCTTTTCCCAGAAGCGGGCGCGTTGTGCCACGCCGAAGCGATGTTGTTCATCGACGATACACAGACCTAGTTGCATGAATTTCACAGTCTCTTCAATGAGAGCATGTGTTCCTATCACAATATTTATGTCGCCGTTTTCAAGTGCCGGCAATATATTTTTTCGTTCTTTTTGTTTGGTCGAGCCAGTGAGCAATGCCACGGTGACTTTCATATCGCCGAGCATTTTTTTAATTGTCTCGTAATGTTGTGTCGCGAGAATTTCAGTCGGAGCCATCAGTGCTGCTTGGTAGCCGTTGTCGAGAGCGAGGAGCATCACCATCAGCGCGACTATTGTCTTGCCGCTTCCCACGTCACCTTGCAGCAGTCTATTCATCTGGAATCCGGTTTTCAAATCGCTGCGTATCTCCTTGATGACGCGTTTTTGCGCATTGGTAAGCGGGAAAGGAAGATGTTCGTTATAAAACGTATTGAAATAATCGCCGACATTATTAAAGACAACGCTGCGAGTATTCTGCGTTCTCTCCTTTTTATTAAGAAGCAGTTTCAGCTGAAAGAAAAAGTGTTCCTCATATTTCAGTCGTGTCGTAGCCTGATGGATATCGTTGCTGTTCTGAGGCAGATGTATCTTATAATACGCGGCTTTTCTAGGCAAAAGTCGGTCTTGCATTATCAACGATAAAGGCAGATTTTCTGGTATCATCTCCCAAGTCTGAAGCACGAGCGTCTTAATTATCTTCGCGATTTGTTTCGTGCCGAGTCCTGCGTTACGCAGTTTTTCTGTCGTGTTATAAACACCTTGCAGACTTTCACCGACGACTCTGTCGTTAGGATCGTATTCTTCAATGTCGGGATGCGTGAAAGAGAATCTGTTGTTGAAGACGTTTGCCTTACCAAAAAGGAGATATTTTTTTCCTGGAACAAATTTGTTCTTTATCCATTTAAGTCCTTTAAACCATACGAGTTCTATTGAACCTGTCTCATCGGAGAATGTCGCGCTTATGCGTGTCATACGAGGTTCGCCATGAGTTTTCACATTGGACACTGTTCCGACGAGTTGGTAATAAACGGTATCGTCATAAATCTGGTTTACCTTATGGATTTTACTGCGGTCAACATATCTGAAAGGGAAATATTCGAGCAGGTCTTGAAACGTGAATATGCCGAGTTCTTTGTTAAGAAGTTCAGCGCGTTTCGGACCTACGCCCTTCAGGAATTCTATCTTTGTTTGAAGAATATTGACCATCGCTAACGTATAAATTTTGGTTTGTAAAAATACTAAATAATTAGGAATTAGAAGTTAGGATTGAGGAATATTTTAATGAACTAAGAACTAAGAACCATGAACTATGAACTATTAACTATAAATAAAAAAAGACGCCACGATGTGACGTCTCTATAAACATTCAACTTTAAGTTGTCAATTTTCAGTTTGATTAGTATTCCCAAACTCCTTGTTCGAAATCAATAATTGATTGTTTGATACGTTCAGATTCAAGGAGAGCATCAACGCCTTTTGCATATTCATTGATACTACGGTCGAATACATTATCTTCTCTAATGATGTAGCTATCAAATACTCTTCTCAAGAACACATCGTCGTAGCTGAGGCGAGCTGCCGAGTTCATACGATTGAAGAAAGGAGCATTGATTAAGACCTTGCGAAGATTTTCATCGTAAGGAACCCAGAACAAACGTTGAGGGACGAGTGCGCCATCTTTTTCAACAACTCTAATCGGACATATCGCGATAATTCTAACGAGCAATTCAGATCTTTGTTTGTCGAAATACCATTCTTCTTTTATTTGGCAACGTTTCACTTCAGCAGAATTCATTTCTGACTCTACGCTTTGTACTTCAATCACATTACCATAATCGTCTGTTCTTTCGATTTGTTGCACACTTGTAATTTGTGTTTTAATTTCACTCCAAGTAGTTGGGTTAATTAATTCACCGGTAATAGTTTCATCTTTATAAGCCACGACGCCTGTTGTTGGGTCTTCCAAAGCCTCTTTCAAGATAGTATAAAGGTTCTTGAGATTTCTATGAGGTGTTGTTGGGAAGTAAAAACCTTGATTCATTTTTTGGCGATAATCTATTTCACGCCAAATAGTTTTTTTCCACATAACATCGGCTTCTCTAACATAAGGAAGTGGCATAGGATTTTTAATACCTGTTTCTTTTTCATCATAGAGTCCGTCTTTTACTGTGACTTCATCTTCAAAGAAGTTTTGCGCTGATGTTTCAGGTGCAAATAAAAGACCTAAACCCATGAAACCTAATATTACAAATATCTTTTTCATTATGACGATTTTTAATTAGTTCTTAAGTTCGATAGTGATTGGGGTGTTGAGTATACGTTCCTCACCGTCTGGAGATTTAACTCTGATATTTTCGATAGAGATACGTTGTCCACGTCTTGCGCTCTTAACGAGATCTTCAACTTCTTTATTAAACTTACGACCTTGGATACCTTTAATTGGTTTAAGATAACCTGCAACGATTGTTGACACGTCATAAGAAAGGACTTGTGAATGATATCCTTCGAAGTCGAAGTCTGGCATTGTCAATACGAATCCGCCAGCGGCCAAGATTTCTTCTTTAGTAAACTTATCATTTGTTCTGCCATTAAGGACTGGCACAGGGTCTGGAGTACGTTTCAAGCGGAAATCACAATTGTCCAAAACCATTCTCTTGCCATCTATTGTTGTTGATACAGTAACTGTTGTGACGTTCTTTTCGTTACCTGGTTTTACGAAATATTCACCATTTTTCTTAACGAGTTCGCCATTAACTACAGAGACATTGATTTGGTTAGCTGTGAAACCTGGAGCTGAAATTTCAATAGGATTTTCAAGACCTCTATACATAACATTCATCTTAGTTGGAGTTACGTTTGCTGAAGGAGGGGCAACTGTATAAGATGTTTGGAATGGATAAGGAGCGATTTCACCTGTAACAGGGTCTTTCATTTCAACGACACCTGCTATTGTTTGTTCACCTATTGTATTTGCAGGCACCTTAATTTTTACGATACCTTTTTGACTTGAGACTTTATTGATAGCATTTTCATTTGCCATTGCGAAGTCTTTAACGCCTCTTGCGTATTTTGCATCGAATTCCTTAGTGTTATCTGAAGCAACGATGAACACGTCTGCTTCATAATCTTGACCTTTCAAAACATAAGTAGTTTTAGGGAACACCTTAGCTTCCAATGTATTGAATTTAAAGTCGCTAGCGCCGATGCTTTTATACAATTCAGAGATAGCGTCATATTCTGTTGTTTGAACTTCTGCTACGATTTCATTAAGGATTGATATAGCAGCAGGGATGATAATGTGGTTGAAGTTTTTCATTTCCCATGTAAGTGGGGCACCATCACCTGCGAAGTATTCGCCATTTGTAATCAAACCAACGTGATCATCAAAGTTAGCTATACCTGCTGAATCTAATGCTGCTATTACATATTGGCGGTATTCTTCAATTCTTTTGCGTAAGATTTCTGCGTTACCTTGCTCAATCATAAAAGCTGTAACAGCATCATGTTTATCCTTACCATCTAAGTTATCGAAATTGATTTTATGGAATACTCTTCTGTTTTTGTTAGGGTCAGCAGCCTCCTTATTAGCGATAACTGCGTCTTCTTCTTTATCAGGGTTGAATAATTCCTCTTCTGTTACGCCATTGTTCTGCAACAATAAAGCGAGTTTTATATCTCTTTCAATGAAATTGACAAATTCGTCTGTTTTTTGACGGATTTCTTGAGCTTTATCCCAATATTTAGCAGTCTTTTCAGGCTGTTTGTTATATTGTTGCTCAAAAGTATTATAATAGTCAACAATTTTCTTATCAACGCTAATGTAAGTATTTTCAAGACCATCGTTCACTGTTGTGAAAGCGTCGAGAACTTCTACAGAAACGTTCAATGCTAATAAGGCGGTAAGAACGAGATACATCATACCGATCATCTTCTGCCTTGGGGTTTCTTTTGCTCCTGACATCTTTAATTCTTTTTAAGTTAATAATAGCTTAATAAAAATTCTCTGTTTAGTTTATGCCTTGACATTCATTGCTGAAAGCATATTGCCGTAAACTGTGTTAAGAGCAGTCATGCGTTTTGACAAGTCAGAAACTTGTTGGTTAAGTGCTTCTGTTGATGCTGCAGATGCGTTAACTTTTTCAATATATTCTGACATTGTTTTATTCAATTTGTTGTTTGTTTCTGCAACTATCATAGAACTTTGAAGTTGTACTTCAAGAGCGCCAACTGTTTCAGATGCTTTTTTCATAGCTTTAGCATAGTCGTTTGTTGCAGCGACTGCACTGCTGATTTCTGCCATTTGTGCAGCGTTTTCGCTAAGTTTATTGATACCAGCACCCAATTTTTCAAGTACTCTTTCGTTAATGCCAGCTTTATCGAACATTTCGTTCAATTGTTCTGTTGCTGATGCATTGTTTCTTCTATTTGTATTTTCTCTTGATGGTTTTTCACCATTTTCATCATGTGCTAATTCTGGGTAAACCAAACTCCAATCTGGTTCCATATGTGGTGCTTCAAATGAGGACATTATGAAGATGAATGCTTCTGTGAACAAACCTATAGCCAACATAATATTTGCTGCTTGTCCTGGTAGCCAGTGAGTAAGTTTGAACAATGCTCCGACGAGAACAACTGCTGCGCCCCATCCGTAAATATAACCCATTAAAACTTTACCTTTTCTGGTCTGCATCCAATTAATGAACTTTTTCATAACTTCTATTTTTTAAAATTATACACTATATATTATTTGAAAAATCTTTTTTATCAATTATAAACTCTTGATGCTTTGTTAGCATTATCGCCTTTATTACGGCCTAAGTAAGGTTGAATACAACGGAATCCAATATAACATTTTGCTGTATCTTGATATTCGTATGAACGTGTTGAGACTTCAAGATAATATGCAATATCTTTCCATGAACCGCCACGAACGACCTTTCTCTTCATAATCGCTGGATCTGTATCCTTAGCGTTATATGTGTAGTTTGGATTCATATCCCATGTGTAGTTGTATGACAATGGGTCATAAGCACTGTTTGTCCATTCTGCTACGTTACCTGCCATATCATACAAACCCCAGTCGTTTGGAGGATAGTGACCTACTATCAAAGTTCTCAAACCACCGTCGGCGATGTAGTTACCGCGTAAAGGTTTGAAGTTTGCATAGAAACAGCCTCTGTCGTTACGTGTATAAGGACCTCCCCAAGGATATGGGTTGAGATGGTTGCCACCGCGAGCGGCCCATTCCCATTCTGCTTCTGTTGGGAGACGGAACTCTGACAACATTGACTCGCCTTTTTGTTCTTGTAAATACTTGTTCAATTTTTCTGTACGCCATACACAGAAAGCTTTTGCTTGATTCCAGTTGACACCTACAACAGGATAGTGGTCGTAAGCGACATGCCAGAAGTATTTCTCTGTCAATGGGTCATTGAATGAATATGAATAGTCGTGAATCCATGCCAATGTATCTGGGTATACATTGATTCTATCTTTCTTGATATAAACAGATCTGTCGTTCAAACCTTGAGGACGGTTTGCCAAACCTGCATCTTGATAGTTTGCATCATCTTTGAATTCTTTTCTAGCTGCTGCTTGAAGATCAATCCAATAATATTCATAGAACAATTTTCTTGTATCTATCTCTTTTCTTCCAAAGAAACGTTCGTGTTCTGGGAAGAACAAATCTTCTTCAAGTTTTTCATCATTCCAGTCTATCGCTTCGTCCCAATTCAAAATTGCAGGATCATATTCTTCTCCTGTTTTTGGATCTTGAGTTATGAGATAATTCTCACCATTTTCGCCTTCACTTAAGATTTTACGTGCGATGGAGTCTCTTACCCAATAGACGAACTCGCGATATTCATTATTTGTTATTTCTGTTTCATCCATAAAAAATGATGACACTGAAATTGTTTTAGGTTGGGTTATCTGACTTGATGCAATATCTTGACCACCAACTCCCATAGTATAACTTCCGAGCGGAACGAACACCATACCATATGGATCAGGATGATTGAATGGCTTAGATTGTTTTCTTACACCAACCAACTCTCCTTGGTTAGTATTGCTACAACTAACTAATGTTAAGATAACCAAGCTTAATACTAATAACTTTTTCATTACTTTATTTATTTATAACCTAATTTTTTTCCGAGAATGGTCTGCAAATGTAAATAAAAATATTTACAAATCCAACCTGAATTATTTTTTTTACATTTTTTTTACAAATATCTAATATTGTGATAAACCCTTGGTGATTTATCCAAATCCATTTTGAACAAATAACTAACACATACTTCATGAGAACCTTGCACTGCAATTCCCATTGTATTTATATCGTAGGAATATGATATCTGCACATCTTTAATCTTAATTCCTATCATTGCTCCCACCGATTCCTGATAGCGATAATTTACACCGCCCCACACCTTATTATTATATAGCAATTTTGTTCCGACATTAAATTGGGTTGATGCGATATCACTCATAATACACATTGATGGCATGATTTTCCACAATGGATTATTGAATTGATATTCGTATCCCGCCATCAAATAAAACGTTCTGTCTCCCACAAAACTTGCACTTGAAGTTGCACTAGATATCAACTCTTTACCCTTGGACTCAAACAAATTTGTTGCAGAAAAACCGATATAGAATGTTTCAGGAATTTGCCAAAAGACACCGAAATTGGCATCTAAAAGCATATCGCTTTGTTCGCCTTTAGGAAGTGACGGGTCGTTTTCTACATTAGGGTGAAACTTTCCAAAATCAACATTACGATTCACCATACTGAAAGCAAGACCAACGCCCAAGGTTCCAGGTCCCAAGTCGGCATGAAATGAATAACCCAAATTGATATTGATGTTATCCTCAAAAGCAATTTTGTCGTTCATGACAGACAACGACACTCCTCCGTGTAATACAGGTATCGGCATATCTCCTGAGAACAACATTGTTTTTGGAGCCACAGCATTGCCGTCCACATCTTTAAAACCAGTCCATTGGTCTCTGTAAATTCCCATAACGTTTATACCATCACTAAGACCTCCGAAACCAGGATTGACACAAGCATAAGAATTACTGTAATTTGTAAACATTGGTGCCTGTTGCGCTACCAGCATTCCGCCTGCCGCAACAAAAATAATCATCAATATGTATCTTATCTTTTGCACTTGATCTCGTTATTACTTATTCCTAAACTTTGTTTTCTTATGTTTATTGTGTTTTTATTTTTCAACAATTTGTTATTCCATCAATTCAAAAACTAGAACAACCATCTTATAATATCATTGCCATTTGCCAAAATCAAAAGTGCCAATAATATTACAAGTCCCACTGTCTGAGCGATTTCCAAAAATCTATCGCTTGGTTTTCTTCTTGTGATGATTTCCACTAATAAGAACAGGACATGACCTCCATCAAGAGCTGGGATTGGCAATATATTCATAACTGCCAAAATGATAGAAAGAAATGCTGTAAGGTTCCAGAATGCCAACCAATTGAACTGATTTGGGAAGATACTGCCTATTGTTATGAATCCACCCAAACTCTTATAGGCTTTGGTTTCTGGTTTAAAGAGAAGTTTCAGAGAATTCCAATAATCGCTGAGTTCTCTTCCTGTCTTATTGAATCCTTTTGGTATTGCTTCAAAAAATGAATATTCTACTGTACTTAAATTGATGGTTTCTGTATACACTCCGATTTTTGCTTCTTGTGGAAGATGCAATGTCATTTGCAATGTATCTTCTCCTCTCAGCACGCCCAGACTGACATCGCTGCCGCCGAACTGTGTTATTTGTGATGAAAAATCCTGAAAATATGGAGTAGAGATGTCGTTAATAGAAATGATTCTATCACCTATCTGCATCCCTGCTTCTTTTGCTGGTGAACCTGGAGAGAAATCCTTGATAATGAATGGAAATCTATATGTCATAAACATCTCTCTCGACTGAACAAGTTTGCTAAGGTCTTCGCTATCCAACTCTATGATTTCCTTAACGCCTTGTCTTTCGACTTCAATAATTTTATTGTCTTCCAACAACATAGCCATTGGAACATTACTAAAATCTTCTATGTAGTTACCGCCTACTGACAATATCTTATCGCCGTCTTGAAGTCCTATTTCTTTACCTAAATCATTGGTAATGATACCATATTTATTTACTTCTGAGGTTGAAATGTATTGTTCGCCTTGAGAAACGAGCAAACCTGTGTAAATAACATACGCCAAAACGACATTCATCACGACGCCGCCTATCATAATGATAAGTCTTTGCCAAGCTGGTTTGCTTCTAAATTCCCATGGTTGTGGTTCTTGTTGCATCTGACCCAAGTTCATCGACTCGTCAATCATGCCTGCTATGCTGCAATAACCTCCGAGTGGCACCCAGCCGATACCGAATTCGGTATGTTCTTCGTCTGTACGCCAATCGTCTTCTGGAAGTGTGCTAAGGTCTACCGATTCGTAAGTATATGATTTCTTGTTGGTAATTGGATCTATATGTTCGTGTGTAATAAATTTATCAGGAACATTTTTGCTAAAGAAAGCGAAACGCCATTTGCCATGGACTTTTTTACATCTGAAAATAGAGAATCTAGGATTGAAAAACATGTAGAATTTCTC
Source organism: Bacteroidales bacterium (assembly GCA_045656905.1). Classification (GTDB taxonomy): domain Bacteria; phylum Bacteroidota; class Bacteroidia; order Bacteroidales; family F082; genus Limimorpha. Next base: position 320 of record JAZOSA010000015.1, on the reverse strand, counting down.
TACTCTTGTCTTGAAAATAACTGCTGCTATAAAATGACCGAACTCATGAATCAAGACCAACAAAGACAATGACATCACGAGTTGTATGATTTTTATTAAGATACCCATTTCTATAAAATTAGTTTAGCTTGCAAAGATACGAAAAAGTTTATTTGATATTGCTTTCAAACGAAATATAATCTGCAGGATTTAAAGGCGTGCCATTATACCATAATTCGAAATGAAGATGTGGCCCTGTAGATAGGCTGCCGCTGTTGCCATAAATAGCGATAGCATCCCCAGCATTGACGAAATCGCCGTCTTCTTTCAGCAGAACTGCA